>JARRRH010000228.1:9260-10653 GCA_037380925.1 Deltaproteobacteria bacterium
CCTTCTAGAAAAGAACGAGAGAGATGGTGACTTCATTACCGTGAAACTGGGTCAGGAATTCCCGAACCGAGATGAGCTGAACAGCGATGGAGGAGATGCCGGTCCCAACAACGGACCCTATGATCAGGGGCTTCAGCTGCAACTCGGGGTGCCTATTCTTCTTCAAAGGCCTGGACCTGATAAGTGGAGACGCGAAGCTCTCCTCGCTTCCACTCCTCTTCATCCAAGCCCGCCTTCAAGCAGAGATGCGTTAAAAACGCCTTTTTGTCCGGGAGTTGTTCCCATACTTGAGGCAAGAAAGTTGCCTGATGGGCGCCTTTTTTGATGATCAAACCGTCAACCCCGGGCCTGAGTTTCTCGAGGAGATCCCTCTCTCCCTCGTAAACCAAGGGTTTTGGCTCGGTCAATATGCTCAGTTCAATTTGGATTTTGTCGAACTCTTCCCGACCTAGCGGCTTGAAACGGGGATCTCGAAAGGCCGCGTTGATCGCATTGATTTTGACCCCCTCTATGAGAGACTCCTGAGGAATAATATGGCCGATACAACCCCTCAGTTGGCGATCGATAGTGAGGGTTACAAAGGTTCCCCGCCTTTCTGAAAACTTCGGTGAAGAGCCGGATTCCTCTTCAGGCTCCTTTTTGCTTTGAAACAGGGCTTCCTCGATTGTCTTGCGAGCCACAGACAGGAGATACCGGCCCTCCTCTCTCGTTAGTTGTTCTTTTTCCGTCATATCCCCTCCCTTCACGGGACCCTTGGAACCCACCTCCCCAGCGCACAGGACGGGCTCATTCACCCATACGACCATCGCCAAGAGAAAAAAGACCCCGCCCCACACCGCTGGAAGTTTATACGATCCCGTTATTTTCATGCGCCTCGGTTTCCGGGTCCGTCCGACCCTTTTCAGGTCACGACTCCTTTGGGTCTTAACCTGGATAAATCACCCCTATTATAAGATTATGCAATTTCTGCTTCACCAAGTTCCCACTCTGCCTGAGTGGTCCCTCATTGTCAAAACCATTTGTTTGCCTAAATCGTTATTAATCCACCGGCTATGCCAGTGAGAATTGAAAAGGTTTTCCTTATCGTGCGAGATGCGTGCAAGGCCCAAAATTCGAAATCCGAAGCACGAAATCCCTGGCCCAGGCCTGATTTGATGCGATGCAAAGAAAAAAGCTGAGTCAAAAAGACCATACACTTGAGTAGCTGCTTAACCATCAGTCGCGCCAGGGCGGGCCGAAACAAATTCGAATTTTCAAATGTTCAAATGATCAAAACGGGAGGTGATGAGCCAAGCAATTTCCGGACCCGCTACCCATTCATAAGCCTGTAGGTGGGCGCTTCAAGATGAGATTTCTTACATCGGGGACACCGGCCCGGTTTTGTAAAACGCGT
>JARRRH010000229.1:0-5452 GCA_037380925.1 Deltaproteobacteria bacterium
GGGTTATCGTCCCCCTTCGTACCAAGGGAGGCCAGCGGCGCTACACCCTCCAGCATCTCTTTGTGATCGAGGAGATCAAGAGACTCAAACAGAAAGGCTTGAACCTCAAGGATATAAATGCCGCTCTCAACTACCGCTTCAGTTCGCACGAGAACAATTTGAAAGGCAGTTCGGTGGATGACTTGGCTGATCACATCGCCCAGGTCGTCAGATCCTCCATCGTCACATTCTTAGGAGGAAAAGTGATTGAGTAATATCAGCCATTCGTCTTCGTCTTGTCTGTTAAGAAAAGAGAAAAAATGCTTATCAAAAAGCACGGAAGGACAAAAGCACTAAAGAGCCATAGGTATGAAACTGGCCATCCTGATTAATGTGGAACAGGTTGAAGTATTAAAGGCTCAATGAATCCGGTGAACCGTAGTGACTATAAAGTTGCCTGTGAGTTAAAAAGACGGCTCGCAGTCACAATCCCCAAGGCCGAATGTTTTGTATTTTGCGCTTCGCATTGATTTGATATTGAGATTTGGAAATTTGTCATTACCAGCGGTTAGGCTGACCTGTGGTCTTTCATTATTCTATTATTCCCGTGCTGTTGATTCCAATATTCCAGTCCGTTTTGGAGGTTGTGACCCATGAACGTCCCTTTCCTTGATTTGAAAACACAGTTTCGAGAAATAGAGCACGAAGTTCTTCCCATGGTGAAAGAAGCCATGGAGAATGCCGCGTTTATCGGTGGCCCACAGGTCTTGGGCTTTGAAAGGGAGTTCGCTGCCTTCTGCGACAGCAAACACTGTGTGGGGGTAAATTCGGGGACGGATGCTTTGCGCTTTGCACTGCTCGCAGCCGGAGTGGGGCCGGGTGACGAAGTAATCACTGTTTCCCATACCTTTATAGCAACGACTGAGGCTGTCTCGCAGGTCGGCGCCAGACCTGTGTTTGTGGACATTCGTCCTGATACTTACAACATCGATGCCAACAAAATTGAGGAAGTCATAACGCCGAACACCAAGGCGATCATCCCTGTTCATATTTATGGTCAGCCTGCAGACATGAACGGTGTGATGGAAATAGCTGGAAAGCATAATTTGACAGTGATCGAAGATGCGTGCCAGGCCCATGGTGCGCTACACAGGAACCGAAAGGCGGGCTCCATAGGCCGAGTGGGCTGTTTCAGCTTCTACCCGGGCAAGAACCTGGGTGCTTATGGAGAGGGAGGGGCCGTGGTCACGCAGGATTCAGACATTGCACAAAGAATCCGAATGATCCGGGACCATGGCCAAGGCAAAAAATACTTCCACGATGTGGAGGGTTATAACGGCCGACTCGATGCCATTCAGGCCGGAGTGCTAAGAATAAAGCTAAAGAGGCTCGATGACTGGAACAAGGCTAGAAGGCGCAATGCCAGTTATTATGATCATCTTCTTTCAGAGATCCCAGGAGTGACCACTCCGGCGCAGGCCGATGATACGGTTTCGGTGTACCACCTTTATGTCATTCTGGTGGACGACAGGGAAGGACTTCAGAGGTACCTGGGCGAGAAGGGCGTCGGCACGGGACTGCATTACCCGCTTCCTCTTCATGTCCAAAAGGCTTACGCCCATTTAGATTACAAGAAAGGCGATTTCCCGGTGACTGAAAGCGTGGCGAGCCGCCTTCTGTCCTTGCCTATGTTTCCGGAATTGACCAGAGAGCAAATCGAATATGTCGCAGAGTGTATTAAACAGTTCCTGGGGCGAGAATAGTTAAATCGAAAAATTCGGACTAAAATTTGAAGCGGTATCAATAGACTGGCCCAAAACTCCAAATGGTAATGGGCTGGCTGTCTTAGTCATTTGAGTATTTGGATTCAGAATTTATTTCGAATTCCGAGTTTCGGATTTATGAGCGTGGTTTAATCAGCAAAGGTGCGAAAAGGCTGACAACGAAAGGAGACTAAGATGATAAATGTCGGATTAGTAGGATATGGTTATTGGGGGCCTAACCTGGCCCGCAATTTCAACAGCAACCCCAACTTTGAGCTTTCAGCCATCTGCGATTTTTCCGCTGACCGGCTGGAAGCAGCAGGAATGTTGTATCATCATGTAAAGCTCGTCAAACGAAGTGAAGAGATTTTCAACGATAATCGACTGGATGCTATCGCCATCGCTACGCCGGTATCCACCCATTTTGACCTTGCCAAGGCGGCATTGCAATCCGGGAGGCATGTTTGGTTAGAGAAGCCCATGACAGAAAAGGTCGAACAGGGAGAGGAATTGATAGATCTTGCTATCAAGAAAAAGAAGCTTCTCCTTGTGGATCATACGTTTGTGTATACGGGCGCCGTAAGAAAAATGAGGGAGCTTATTGATCAAGGAGAACTCGGAGACCTGATATACTATGACTCCACCAGAGTGAATCTCGGCCTGTTTCAGCAGGATGTGGATGTGATCTGGGATCGGGCTCCCCATGACATTTCTATCATGGATTATCTGATGCCTTTTAAGAAGGTAGCCGTATCCACTACCGGCTGCCATTACTATGGAAACGGAGTTGTCCCTAAAGCCCTTCTAACGGTTTATATGGAAAGGAACAAGATAGCCCACATTAATGTAAGCTGGGTGTCTCCGGTGAAGGTCCGCCATACACTGATCGGAGGTACATCGAAAATGATTCTTTACGACGACAATGAGCCCAGTGAAAAGGTGAAGGTCTATGACAAGGGCGTGGATCTGTACGAAACCAAAGAAGATCTGTATCATCTAAAGGTGCAATACAGGGTCGGGGACATGTACGCGCCGCGCCTTGAGACGCATGAAGCCCTCGCTTTTGAGACAGGGCATTTTGCAGATTGCATTCTGAACGGTACGGAACCTCTGACAAACGGAAAAGCCGGGCTGGAAGTGGTCAAAATCCTCGTCGCTTCCAACGAGTCGCTGAAGAAGAAGGGCACACCGGTGGAGATAAGCTAAGAGGCTGGGAAGCGAGGAGGTCGGGGACCCAGGAAGCTAGAAGCTGGTGAGAAGGAAAGGTCAGAAAAAGCCGAAGCGAAAACGTTAGAGCTGTGGAGGCTGGCAGAAAAATTGGCTTGTCGGGTTTACTTCAAAGTTGAGGCGGGTAGAGCCCTGTTTCCCTGCAAACGCCACAGTGGCATATTCTCTAAAGGGAAGCGTGGAATTAACGAGATTTTTGAATATAAGCCTCTGGATCCAAGGCGGAGAGGCGAAATATCTCGTGTATTTATCATGTTGGCTCGGATATTTGAATGAAGCGCAAAAAGTAATCAGACCTTGGAGAGGGGGACGACAACCTGCGAAAAAGACTTTGGAAATTCTATGATACAGTTAGCGAGGAGGAAAACCCTAAATACTTTCATGCCTCCTAGCTTTCAAGCCTTCTAACAGCTTCGCTGATTATGAGGATTAGATATGGACACTAAACGAATCGCCGATAGTGTCAAACTCGGCAAAAACGTCAAGCTAGCCCATTTCATCAATCTTTACGGTTGTTCGATAGACGATGAAACAAAAATCGGTCCTTTTGTAGAGATTCAAAAGAATGCTTTTATCGGGAAGCGGTGCAAGATCCAAAGCCATTCCTTTATATGTGAAGGCGTTACAATCGAGGACGAAGCTTTCGTGGGCCATGGGGTCATGTTCATCAACGACAAATACCCAAGGGCAACTGCCGAGTTGGGCGGTCTCCAGACCGAAGCAGATTGGGAAGTCATTCCAACACTTGTGAAACGTGGAGCTTCCATAGGCTCGAATGCGACCATCATGTGCGGCATTACCATCGGTGAGGGTGCAATCATAGGTGCTGGCAGCGTTGTGACCGCTGACGTCCCCCCTGAAACCATTGTCGCTGGCAATCCAGCCAAGGTGATAAGGAAGCTAGGGGGCTGGGAGGCCAGAAAGCTTCCTAGCGACGGCGGGGCACGCGGAGCAGGCAGAGGGTAGAAACCAGAGCTGCAAAAATCGGTTGAAGAATTCCAAAAAACAGGTAAGATGAACCGTATAGCATATTTGAAAACACAGAGATATGAAGGGGTTCTTGAATTTTACTGCGCTCAGAAAGCCTCACAGATCAGGAGGTTTGGGTGCCAAAGCAGGATGCCGGGATTTAGAGTCTCGGCGGATGGGATGGTGATATAGGATGTTGCATGGATATAGAAAAAATTCGATCAAGGATAAGGGTTGGCAAATACAGTATCTCTTTTACCCATACCGAAAAATTAAGGGAAAGGATGATCGAGGCCGCTGATGTGGAAGAAGCAATATTTAGGGGAAGCATTATTGAACTTTATTCCGATGACCCTCGTGGGCCAAGTTGTTTAATATTAGGCTTTGGGAGATCTGGGAAACCACTTCATATCGTGTGCGGAAACCTGGAAGAGGAAGAGCTTCTTATCATTACGGCTTACGAACCGGATCCTGAAGAATGGGAGAACGATTGGAACACGAGGAAACGGGGGAGTTAGAGATGGTCCAGAAGTGTTATTTTTGTAAAGGAAGAGTAAGCAAAGAAGAGGTTACTGTTGACTATCGTTGGGGAGGCACCTTGGTTGTTATTAAGGGCGTTCCGGCAGGGGTGTGTCAGCAGTGCGGGGAGAGGTACATTGACAGCAGCGTATACAAGGGGACGGAAAGATTGGCCAAAAACAAGGGTCACCTCCTGAGCAGAATGAGTGTCGATGTTTTGGAGTTTGAAGCAGGAAGTCGATGTTTTAGCTTTGATGTTTTTTCTTTTCCCACTATTCCAGTGTTTCTGCAATCCTGCAAAGGTAATCCGGAAGATCGCCTAAAGGATCATGAGACAGGATCAACAGGACGATTCTCTTCTGTCTTTCCGGAAGAAAGACAGAAGGAATGGAAAAAAGTTCAACCTCTAAGCAGCGATACTACAGTTCGAGTGAAACGAAATATGAAGCAAGTGACCTTGAATAAAAGAGCCCTTTCTCAGTTTTAACCCTCCGGGGCGGAGGCAGGAAACTGAGAAAAGATCGCGTAGATCCTGTAAATCCTGGTGCGCCAGGCGAAGCCTGGTCAATCTTGTAGGCTGAGAGGAGCCTACCGTGTGAATTACCCGTTTGACATGTAGCCGATCGAGCGCGGGACGGGGGAACCTGATCTGGCGAAGCCTCGAGAGGCAAAGGCGTGAGCCGTAGCGAAAGCGAACCCGGTTCGGCCTCGTTAAACTTTATGAGAGTGGCCATCCGTCCAGGATAGGTGAAGCCCAGTGCTGGCAGTGAAGTAACGGGTATGAGCAGCTGCCAGGCTCTCCGGGGTGATAGGGGACGGCGCATGCTGAAAGATTGGCCGAGGAACCTGGGAGGCCCGGCGGGGCGTGTCCCCAGGCACAACATGACAGGGGAAGAAATAACCCTGAGACCTTTGCAGAACCTGCCGAAGAATGTCATTGAGGGCAGTCTTGGTGCGATTGGTGATGAACATGCAATGGTGGATAAAAAAATTTT
>JARRRH010000230.1:0-7287 GCA_037380925.1 Deltaproteobacteria bacterium
GGGGGTATCTATGATATTGATGGTATGGTCTCGCCAGACGCAGGAGGTCACCGCAGAGGTGATGGTGATTCCTCTTTCCTTTTCTTCGAGCATCCAGTCCATGGTGGCCTCGCCGTTGTGGACCTCTCCCATCTTGTGGACACGACCGGTATAATAGAGGATTCGTTCGGTGATGGTCGTTTTACCCGCATCGATATGGGCTATGATGCCGATGTTCCGCGTTTTTAAAAGTTTTTGGGATGGTGTCGCCATAACCGGGTTCCAGGGAGGTCAGAGGGCCTCTAAGAGATGGTGCGGCGCCATTCAGAGAATAGATGCGCCGTTTTTGTCCCGCAATCTTCCATGTTTGTAAAGGGCGCCCTGCTTTTGAATAGGGCGCAACAAGGGCGCGCCAAGCGTACACGAGCCGTCAATCTAAGGTATCTTCCTTGACCTGTCAAGGAGATTAGGGAAGCCCCCTGATCACCATTAAGGCATCGACTCCCCGCCCATTGTTGACTTATCCATTCTGCAATAATAGACTGGTTTCCATCCAGAAATGGCCCTGTTTCGGCCTTAAGCTTTGCGCCTTGTGCCTTAGGCCTTATGCGCGGTTCGAGCATGCTTCCTATGTCGAGAAAAAGACTTGCCCTCTCCATCGCGTCCTCCTTTTTTGTGTTAATGATCCTTCTGGCTTTGGGCCTGGGGGTTTTTCTTGTCACGCCCAAGGAAAAGACCGGTGAAGAAAAGGTGTTTGTTGTTCGGACAGGTTTAAGCCTCAAAGAGATCACATCCGAGCTTCAACAAAGACAGCTCATCAAGAACGAAACTCTCTTCATGCTCTGGGCAAGGCTAATGGGTTACAGCCGACAGATCAAGGCGGGCGAGTATGCTCTGAGCCCCACCATGTCTCCGGTGGAAATCCTGGAAAAACTTCGCAGAGGCATTATCATGACCCATCCGGTCACCATCCCCGAAGGCTTTAATATGGAGCAGATCGCGGTGCTTCTCGAAGGGAAAGGGTTGGTGGAAAAAGAGGCGTTTCTCGGACTTGCAAGGGAACCAGCCACAGTGAGCCGGCTGGGTTTATCAGGGCCGAGCCTTGAGGGCTACCTCTACCCGGACACGTATCATTTCGGTCGGGATGTATCCACAATCTCGATCCTGGAAACCATGGTCAATCGTTTTTGGGAAGTTGTCGGCCCTTATACCGCCAGCCTTGAAAAAACGGGCCTGGAAATGGAGGAGGTCGTCATTCTCGCCTCCATTGTGGAAAAGGAGACGGGTTTGGCAAAGGAAAGGCCTGCCATCGCCTCCGTTTTCTTGAACCGGTTGAAACGAGGAATGCGCCTGGCCAGTGATCCAACGGTCATCTACGGGTTGGATGGGTTCGATGGAAATCTCACAAAGGACGATCTCTCCAAAAAAACTCCGTACAATACTTACGTGATTCGAGGGCTTCCTCCCGGGCCGATCGCCAACCCGGGTTTGGAATCCATTAAAGCCGTCATCTTTCCTGATGAAACAGACTATCTTTATTTTGTCTCAAAAAACGACGGATCGCACTACTTTTCCAAAACCCTGTCGGAGCACAACCGCGCCGTAGAAACCTACCAGAAGAAAAAAAGAAAAGAGCTTCCAAAAACCTCTTGACACGGCCAGATGTATACCGTATACAGACTTAGGACGTAGTTATATTATAGCTACGTCATATCGATCTAAGCCTCTCCCCCTTAGTAGCTCATGAAATCCTTCTTCCGCTAACCCTTTCCTGGAGTGGAGGCGCCCCATGGATCTTTTCAAGAACCTCACCGTTTTGTCCCTCGAACAAGCGACCGTTTTACCCTACTTGACATTCCGGTTGGCCCAAGACGGCATGCAGGTGTATAGACTGGAGCATCCCGTGTACGGGGACCCCAATCGACTCATTGGCGAGAATGTCCTCGGCGAGGAGAGGATGAATGCCTACTACCTGTGTATCAATGCGGGGAAAAAGGCGCTGACCTTGGACCTCGCTGCACTGGAAGGGCAAGAGATCTTCCAGCGTCTGATCAAGACGCTGAATGTGGACATTTTTGCCACCAATCAGCTTCCCAAAAACTACAAGAAGTTGGGGATTGACTACGACAGTCTCAAGGCGCTGAAGCCTGAGATCATCTGGGTTGGTTTAACAGGGTTTGGCCCGGACAGCAATGAAGCGGCCTATGACCCCATTCTTCAGGCAAGATCGGGATTGATGGAATTGACCGGCGAGGCCGACGGGGATCCCCAGGTCCTGGGGATCCCCCTTCCCGATATGGGCACGAGTGTGCATGCTTACGGCGCTATTATGAAAGCGCTTTTCAAGAGGGAGGCGACAGGGGAGGGTTCTTGTATCAACCTGTCCATGTTTGAATCTTCGGTTTCTTGGCTCACGGTACCCATCACCATTTCCTCACTCATGAACACAACCATTACGCGCAGAGGTAATACCCACGAGTTTTTCTGCCCCGTTTCTGTGTACAAAACCTGTGATGGGTTCGTTTATGTGGCGCTAGGGAACGACCGGCAATGGAAATCGATGGTTTCCCAGGACATGTTCCGGGCTCTGGATAAACCAGAGTACGAGAAAAATGCCGGCCGAATTGCTGATGTGGAGAGTTTGAATCGGGCGATCAATGAGATCACGGAAAAGCGCACCACGGAGGAACTGATAGAACTGTTCAACTCCATCACCGTTCCCATCAGCAAAATCAAAACCATCCGCGATGTGATTGTTGATCCCCTGGTGAGCCGGAGGCTGCTGTTTGCGGAAGACTCTAAAACGGGAACGAGAGTCGCTGGGACAGTATGTTTTTGAGAACCTCAGGCATGCCATCATCAGGGGAGATTTGGTTCCGGGAGATCGGCTCGTGGAGAGCCGCATCGCCGATAGGCTCAACATCAGCCGAACACCGGTTCGGGAAGCGATCCACAAGCTGGAAAGAGAAGGGCTGCTCAGGAAACTCCCCCGGGGCGGCTTTACCGTGATGAATCTGAGCCGGGAAGACATCGAGGAGACCTTCGGCATTCGAAGCGTTTTGGAAAGCTATGCGGCGAAACTTGCAGCGCTCAATCATAGAGAGGAAGACCTGAAACCTCTCGAAGAAAAGATAGAGGAGTTCCAAGCAGCCCTGGAAAAAGGGCGCACCGATAAGCTTGCAAAGATCAATACGGAATTTCACAACCTTTTTTATGCTCTGAGCCGAAGCCCTAAGCTGATCAGAATGGTCAATGAACTTCAGGATCAGATTTACCGTTTCAGGAAGCTCATCTTGAGCATGAACAACATGGCCAGAATCAGCAATGACGATCATCGGAAGATGCTGGAAGCGATCCGGGAAAGGGATGTCCCAAGGGTGGAAAGAGTTGTGAGCGAGCACATTCTCAGAGGGCAGAGGATTGTCTTGCAGGCACTAGAAAAGAGGCCCGGTGACTTCTAGGGTTTCCAATTCAGAAATGGCCCTTTTCCGCAATCTCAGCGTCAATCGGCGGGATTCCTTGTGCGGCGTACCATTTGTACGCCTCCGCGCAATCCCTTGATTTCCTTGATCTTACGAAAAATTGCTCGTTTCTGAATTGGAAACTTGGATGATTTTCCGTTCTTGCAGTTTTTGGTTTCTGGATGAGCACTGGCCAAGGTTTCGCTAAGGAAGTCAAGATTTTCAGACATCAAAACCATGAGATGGAGCGCGCGATGACGGAGAGAAAAATACGGGTTCTTTTGGCAAAGCCCGGACTCGACGGTCATGACCGGGGGGCCAAGGTAGTGGCGCATGCCCTGAAGGAGGCGGGCATGGAGGTGATTTACACCGGGCTTCACCAGACAGTGCCGAGCATTGTGAAACAGGCTGTTCAGGAATCTGCTGACGTGATCGGCCTCTCTATTATGTCCGGCGCCCATATCCCGATTTGTAGAAAGCTCATGGATCTTGCGGCAAAGGAGAAGCTCGATAACGTTCTGGTTGTTGTGGGTGGCGTCATCCCTTCCAAGGATGTTCCCGTGCTCGAGGAGATGGGGATCAAGGGAATTTTCCCCGGAGGGGCGCGCTTTGAGCATATCGCCCGGTTCATAAAAGAAAACGTGAAAGGGAATTGAGAGATTGGGAAATTAAGGGAGTGACGATCGACGATTGATTATTGACGATTGACCAATGACCAATGACTAATGACGAATAGCGAGGTTGTTATGGGAGTCGCCACATACGTTAAAGACGAAAAAGATGCCATCAAGGAGGTCATTCTCCAATCAGGCATCAAGGTCAGACCGGTTTACACGCCTGAGGACCTGGAAAGGGTGGGCTTCGACTACCAGAAGGATCTTGGGCATCCCGGAGAGTTTCCTTTTACCCGGAGCATTCATCCTCTCGGGTACCGCAGCCGCAATTGGACCACCCGTCAATACACCGGATTCGGCACGCCCGAGGAGACCAACGAGCGCTTCAAGCTGATGATTTCCCATGGCCAGACGGGCCTCAACGTGGCTTTCGATCTCCCCACGCAGATGGGTTATGATTCCGATGACCCGATGGCTGAGGGGGAAGTGGGCCGCGTGGGAATGGCGGTGGATTCTCTCAGGGACTTTGAGCTTGCCTTCAAAGACATCGCACTGAACAAAATCGGTTCCGGCCTCACCATTAACGCCGTGGCTTCCGTGATGCTGGCCATGTATCAATCCGTGGCAGAGGGGTTCGGGTACAAGAAAGAGGAGATATCCGCAACGCCCCAGAACGATATCCTCAAGGAGATGGTGGGTCGGGGAGCTTGGATTTACCCCGTGGAACCTGCGGTAAGGCTGGTAGGCGACACCATCGAGTATGCCATGAAAGCGTTGCCCAGGTGCAATCCCGTTTCAGTATGCGGCTATCACATTCGGGAATCCGGGTGCACACCGGCTCAGGAAATCTCATATGCTTTCATGATTGCGTTTGCCTACATCGATAACGTGGTGGCCCGAGGTTACAAGGCTGAGGAGTTCGTTAGAGGATTCACCTTCAACCTGAATGTGTACGGCAACCTTTGGGAAACGGTGGCCAAATTTCGGGCCGCCAGGAAACTGTGGGCCAAGCTCCTTCGGGAAAGATACGGTGTACAGGACAAAAAAGCCCTGTTCCTGCGGGGCATCTTCGGCGGGGGTGGATCCGGGATGACTAAACAACAACCGGAGAACAACATTGTGCGCGGGGCGTACTATGCCCTGGGGGCGGCCCTGTCTGGAGCACAAACCACAGCCCTGTGCTCCTTTGATGAAGCATACACCATTCCTACCGAAAGAGCGGCCCTCTTATCCCTGAGAACCTTTCAGATACTCATGGATGAAATCGGGCTCCGGGACACGGTCGATCCCCTGGCGGGTTCTTATTTTGTCGAAACCCTGACCAAAGAGATGGAAGAGAAGATCCTGGAAGAGATGGAAAAGGTTGAGAAGATGGGCGGTATGGTGGAAGCGGTCTCCTCGGGATACGTTCAGAGAGAGGTGGCCAGACAAGCTTACGAATACGAGAAAAAAATCCAGGAAGGTCAGGTCACCAAGGTCGGGGTGAACAAATACACGGAGGGTGTCGATATGGAGGTGGAGCTCCACGAATATAATGAGGCATGGGCCCAGCTCCAAATTGAACGGCTTAAAGATTTGAGAAAAGCCAGAGACAACAAGGCTGTGAATGAGTGCCTGAAAGAGCTAGAGAAAGCGGCGCGGGAGCAGAAAAACGTGATGCCTTGCCTGGTGGAGTGCTGCAAGGCTTACGTTACAGTGGGGGAGATGGCCAACGTGTTTCGAAAGGTTTTCGGCGAGCATGTGGAGCCGAGCATTTTTTGATGAGAAAGGGGGTGAAAGGAGGGGGTGCGTTCAAGACGCTCAGAACGGTGAAGCCGGGTTATATAAAATCGTGCGGCGATTTTATGACTTGTCAACCATAGAAGGAGGTTAAGACATGAGAAAAAAAGTAGCACTGTTTGTAGCAGGTATCTTTTTGGCGTCAATCTTCAACTTAACATTGATGATGAACCAAGCAACAGCGGCACCAATGAAACTGAGCTATGCCAATTTCCCGCCGGCCCCCACCTTTCCCTGCGTGCAGATGGAACGATGGAAGACGGAGGTGGAAAAAAGGACTGGCGGTAAGGTTGCCATCAACACGTTCCCGGGAGGGACCCTGCTCGATGCCAAGAATATGATGGATGGTGTCATTGCAGGAACGGCCGACATCGGCTGTCTCTGCATGGCCTATCAGCCGGGCCGTTTTATCGTCACCAACGCGACTGCACTGCCCCTCGGGTTTCCCAACGCCAGAGTAGCCAGCCTCACGCTCTATGATCTGTGGGAAAAGTATAATCCTGAAGAATTCGCGAAGGTCAAGGTCCTCACCATGTTCACGTGCGCTCCTGCAAATATTTATGCCAAGGTAGCTGTCCGCAATCTGGCGGATCTCCAAGGGCTTCAACTGAGAGCGTCCGGAGGCGTTGCCCAGTGTTTGAAGGCCTTAGGTGCCACGCCTGTGGGGATGCCTCAGTCGGAGACACCCGAGGCACTTCAGAAGGGTGTTGTGAAAGGTGCAGCATCCTCCTTGGAAACACTCAAAGATTTTAAGTATGCTGAGCTTTGCCGATACGTGACCATGTGCAACCTTCCGATTTATCCTTTTGCTGTGGTGATGAACTGGGATTCTTGGAACAAGCTACCCAAAGACGTGCAAAAGGTGATGGATGACCTGAGGGTGGAGCAATCCGAGTGGACAGGTGTTTACATGGACAACCATGTGAATGAGTCCATCGACTGGTCCAAGAAAAACTACGATATCGAGATCATCGAATTGCCGTCAGCAGAAATGGCCAGATGGAACGAACGCCTCGACCCGATTATCCAAAAATGGGTTGAAGATGCCAAGGCAAAGGGCTTGCCCGCGGAACAAATCGTAGCGGACATCCAGGCTTTTGCCAAGAAAAATGCCAAGTAGTCTGCAGGCACGGTAACGAATTCGGATTGCGGGTTCCGGGACTCTGCCCGGGGTCCGCAATCCCTCGACATGATCATGAACGGAAGGATGTGTCCATAGGCCAATAGGAGTAAAAGCGGTTAAATGAGGGGGGCCATGATGCCTTTTCTTTCGTACCGAGGTTCCCGGACTGGTCTTTTCTGATGACTTACCCACGGGGGAGTTTTGCCCCCTCCGCATTCCCGGTCCGCACCTTTAGCGGCAGGAGAGGAATTCTAAAGCTCGTCAAGAACCTTAGTGAGGGCCGGGCTGCGGTTTCCCCCATGGATAAGTCATGAAAAGACGGCGCCCTTCC
>JARRRH010000231.1:0-4685 GCA_037380925.1 Deltaproteobacteria bacterium
GAGGCGGCGTGAGCCCTCGCCCTTTCGACACTCTGAACACGAGCTTCAGCACCGGTGACCAAGAAAAAGGTGTGAGGGCCAACTTAAAAATCATTGCACGGGCCTTGGGAGCCGAACGTCTCGCTTTTATGAACCAAGTACACGGCACGGACATATGCGTTTTGAGATCGCCGCTCTCCGAGGAACCAGTGCGAGCAGATGCCGTCATCACGGATTTGAGAGGCGTGGCGATCATGGTAAAACAGGCCGACTGTCAAGCCGTGATCCTCTACGATCCCGTAAAAGAAATTCTAGCCAATATCCACTGCGGCTGGCGCGGGAACGTTCATGATTTCCTGGCAGTGGTTCTGGATCGCATGGAAGCGGAGTTTGGAACACAGCCTTCCGACGTGCAGGCTGCCATAGGACCTTCTCTGGGTCCTTGTTGTGCCGAGTTTGTCACCCATGCCCAGCTCTTTCCACAGTCTCTCGGGCGCTTCATGGTCCGGAAGAATTATTTTGATCTGTGGGAAATCAGTCGGTGGCAACTCGCATCAGCAGGTCTGAGGAAAGAGCACATTGAAACATCCGGCATCTGCACCCGCTGCAGGACGGACCTTTTCTTTTCTTACAGGGCTGAAAAAGTGACGGGACGATTCGCCACAGTGGCCATGTTGCGGTAGTTTTTTCCGGTTTTTTAGGGCTTGTTTTTTAAACCCTCATATCTGTTAACACCCGATCCACCAGTTCGGTGATGTCAAGAACCTCGGCACCCTTCTTCATTTTCTTGGCGGCAATCTTGAGGTTTTCCTTGCAGGCGGGGCATGATGATACCAGCAGGTCCGCTCCGGTGGCCTTCATTTCCGAGGCTCTCTGTTCGGCCAACTCATCTGACAGAGATGGAAACCCTGTAGGGACCAAGCCTCCCCCTCCGCAGCAGAAACTGTTTTCCCGAATACGGCTGAGCTCCGAGAGTTGAATCCCTTTGATGCTCTGCAAAATGCGGCGCGGTGCGTCATAGACGTTTAGCCCCCTGCCGAGATGGCAGGGGTCATGGTAGGTTGCCGTCTTTGGTTGCCTTCCCGCGTTCAGTTTCAGTTTGCCTTGCTCTCCCAGTCTATCAAGAAATTCTGTCACGTGAAGGACCTCAAAGGCAAGGGGCCTTTTGAGCCACTGAGGATAGTATTTCTTGAAAATCATAGCACAGGTTGGGCAGGTGAGGACCACGGCCGAAGCGCCACTGTCCTCTATGGCCTTGACATTGTGTTTCGCCAAGTTCTCAGCCTTTTCCTCGTGGCCCGCAAAAAACAGGGGCGCCCCACAGCACCACTCCTCTTCACTGACTGCAAAAGGTATGTCCAGCTTGTCCAGGATGCTCGTGAATGCGTCCGCAATCTCGGTCTCTCTGTATGAAGAAACACAACCCACATAATAGAAAATCTGCGGATGAGCAAAGTCTCTCACTTTTTTCAGCCATTCGGTTCGGCCCGGCAATCTCCCGCCGTAAGGGGCTTTCCTCTCCACCGTGTTCTTCACCAACATTTTGTGACCGTCCATCAAGGGGACACCGCTCTTGACCAGTTCCTTCTTGATCAAGGTGAACAGGTCGACCTGCCCTTCGATGACACCGCAATTGACTTCACAGACACCGCAGGTGGTGCAAAGGTACAAAATGTCTCTCACCGATTCTGAAAGGCCGACCTTACCTTCATACAGGGCCCGGGCCAGTTGCATGAGTCCCCCGGCACTGTAAGTAAAGAATTTCCCCTTGATTTGCATCGGACAGAGGATATCGAATCCGGCATCCTCGTTACCGTAAGCGCATTGGCCGCATCGCGTGCATTTGTGCATCGCGGTGTAGAGATTTTCGTGAACATGCAATGACCCTTCCATGTTTCTCGCCTCCTAAAAAAGCAACATACCGGGATTCATAATGTTGTTGGGATCCGCCAATTTTTTGATCCTTCGAAGAAGCGCTCCATAGGTACCGGTCATTCCGAAGAAGGTGGGGTCCTTTCTGTATCTGAACATAACGCCCCCGTACTGCCTCAGGAGATCCCTGTAAAGCTTGCCGTAGATTCCTTTGAGATGTTTCAGGTACTCCCTCTCTTCAATGAGGGAACCAGTGACGTAAACCACGAAGGCGAAGAAAAACTCACGGGCATGAGAATGGGGCAGGGCCCGATAGAAATAGGGGGGCTTGAATTCTCGTTCCGCCCACTCCCACATGTATTTTTCAATTTCCATCAATTTAGCGGGCTCTGCGGTAACGAGGCAGCCCGGCAGGTGCAACCCGGCCCTGATTTGGGATTCCTCACCAGGTTTGGGGTGAACGCCGTCAACGAAATAGGCTTTGAGGTATTCATAGCATCCAGGGTGCTTTTCTCTGGCCTCTACGTCCTCCATAAGTTCTCCCCCAAGCTCACGCGCTATTTGGATGCAGACCTCTTGCTGCGCTTCAACGACCTTCTTGTAGCCGCTGAGCCGAGCAGAAGCAATCCCGAAAGCCATGCCGCGAGGAGGCGTCCTCTGATCCGGCTTGAGCATCTCTTGAGGGAACTTCTCAGCCTTGGAGCGCATCATCTCGTGGAAAAGGTTCCACCCCCAGGTCCAGAAAGTGACGCTTTCTGCGAGATTCCTCCTCACGATGCGTTTCATGTATTCCACAGCAGGTGGAAAACTCTCAAAGGTTGTCAAGATCAATCTCTCCTCTTCCCCCCGGTCGAAAATTTTCACCGCCCCTTTCGTGACAATCCCGAGGGTGCCGTAAGCATTGGCAAAGAGGCCCGTCAGATCTGGAAAACAGTGATATCTTGCCCGCCATCCAGCGGTCTCAAAAGCCGCGGAACCCGTTTTGATAATACCCGCCCCGGGTGTCACAACCTCAAGGGCGAGCACGGGGTCGGGATCCCATCTCGCCGCAAAGTTTCCCGAGGGTCTCATGAGGTAGTTGGCCAGAGGGCTGCTTCCGCCCGCCGCAGTTGGAAGGTGGCAAAAGAAGCCCGCTTTCTTGAGCGTCCTGGACAGATCGTGGAACGTGACACCGGGCTCTATCACGGCGTACGCTGCATCCTCATTGACCTCAATAATTCTATTCATGAGCCTGAGGTCTGCCACGATCCCCCCTTGCACAGGAACGGCCATCCCTGCGATATTCGAGCCCCTTGCCATGGGTGAGACAGGGACCCTGAAACGGTCGGCGATTTGAAGCAGGTGGCTGATCTCCTCAGTGGTCTTCGGCAAAACCACGGCACTGGGATAAACCGAGGAGCCGGGCGGAATAGATGAATCGGCACCGTAACCTGCCAAAACGGATTCCTCCCAGCTCACCCTGTCCTCTGGGAACACGGATCCAAGAGCGCGACAAAGCTCGTTCATAATTTCAACCTCCAGTATTTGCCGCTGTCGATCATAGTCCTCCTGTCCCACCATGGTGAGCGGGAGATACGGTGCGGTCAGGGGAAAGAGGATGGTGAGGATGATGACGCCGAAACAAAAGCTCAAATCTCAAAAAAGCAATCACTTGTATTCCGACCACTTCGGGGCCGGCTTGGCTTTTGGTTTCTTTCCGTAGAAAACATCGTCCATGAGTGAAAAGAGGCGTCGTGCGTACTTGTTTCTTGTAACAAACCACAGGATCAGCCTGTGCGGAAATGTCTTCGCATGGCTGTAAGGGCACACCCTCATACAGATATTGCAGTCGGTACCAATTTTCCCCCAGTAATCGAAGCAGGTCTCGTCATTCAGTTTCCAGCGAAGCGTGCCATTGACTATGCTCTGCTCTCCTGAGGGAATGGAACTGGAGGGGCAGCATACCGCACATTTTTTGCAGATCCCGCAAAAATCCTCTACACCGATACCCACGGGTTTGTCGGGCACAAGAGGGAGATCGGTGGTGACCACGCCGAGTCTGATCCTTGGGCCGAATTCCTTGGTAATCAGGTAACCGAGCCGTCCCAACTCCCCCAGGCCGGCGTCCACAGCCAGAGGAACCATGAGGTTCTCGTAATGGCGAAGGTGGTTTGCGGTGGCGGAGTATCCGAGGTTGGAGATAAACCTGGCAAGCTGTGTCGCAATGTACGACCCCTTCGAGTAGTTCCTCATACTTTCAATAACCGTGGGGGTGTGCGGAGCAGCCCCTACCATATCAAAGGCCATCTCCGTGGCAAACACAACGGCATACTGGTCCGGAACCATCTCCTTTCCCCAATCCTCCCAGTTTTCATTAAAGATCTCTCCTTTATGAGAGTAAACCCAAAGCGGGTTGACCTCCGCGACCCCCACCAGGTCGGCCCCTAGACTCAGGGTGTAGCCCTTGACCCGTTGCGTCGCTTCCCGGGCGTTCATGGTAACTTTGGCCTCTGCTGAGTCCGCCCCTGATTGATACATGGGATTGTGGTGAGGCTCGGGCTTGACTTTATCCGGGGTTGAAAAAACCTGGGGGATGGAAACGCAGGCCAGCGTCGCCTGGACGTTTGCTCTGCCCCGAACTCCATCAATGGCTCCAATGACTCCTAAGGGCCCCCCTTTTTTTCTTCTTTGGGTATCGTACGCCTCATGTTCAGGATGTTCCCGGTAAAAGGCGTCATATTCTTTGGAGCCGGGCGCAAGGGATCGATTTCTTGCGAACACCTGCTCCCTTTCATCAAACCTGTTAACCTCCCCTCGGATAAGTCCTTTGGTGCCTTTGAGGGCATCGGCATTCG
>JARRRH010000232.1:0-5590 GCA_037380925.1 Deltaproteobacteria bacterium
TCGAGCCTTCTTTGACTGTGGGATACAAGGGCTTCAGCATGAACGTGTGGGGAAACCTGGACACGAGTTACGCGGGAAACGAGAACGAAGACTCCAAATGGAATGAAACGGACTTCACCGTTTCGTATGACACAGAGCTGGGTCCGTTCGCGGTCGGGGTGGGGTACATCTACTATGCGCTTGACAGTGTGAACGATTCCCAGGAATTCTATGGGAGCGTAGGCTGGAACGTGTTTTTGTCCCCGACGTTCACCGTTTACAAGGAAATCGCCCACATGCCTGCATGGTACATGACGTTCGGGTTGTCTCACTCCATTGACCTGCCGAGAGGGATGAGCCTCGATTTTGCAGGGAGCGTCAGCTACTACTATTCAGAGGATAACGATTTCGTCGAATACAATGGCGATCTGGAACCCACGACAACCAAATACCGGGACTTTCACAACGGCCTCATTTCGGCGGGCCTGACCATCCCCTTCGGTAAATATTTTTCCGTTACCCCTACGGTCGCTTACTCGTTTCCGCTCTCGGATCAAGCGGAAAATCTGATCAGGGCTACGAGCTTCAGCGACAAGTCCGACTTTGTTTACGGCGGCGCCACGTTCTCTATTTCCTTTTAAAAATGCACCCCCCTCCTGAGCCTCCGAAATTGGAGCGGGGGTGTCGCTTTAGCCCATCATAGGACGAAGGGGATTGTTCTCAAACAATTTCTGGTTCGCTCTGGGCGAGGGATTTTGGATTTTGCCAATGGCGTTTGCGTAAATCATGCCTCTGGCCCCTCGAGCTCGTGTCCTGAAAGGCTGAAGGGGTCAGCTCCCTAATTCTCCCCCAGCCGATGGAGGAGCGCGCGTTTGATCTCTTTCAGCCGGCCCTCGTCCTCCACCTTCTGTCCGTCCAGGTCTCGCACGTAGAACACGTCGGCGATCTGGTCTCCTTTTGTGGCGATCTTGGCGATCAGGGTGAAGAAATCCGAGGATTGGTTGTCCACTATGACCTCTTCGGGACGAGAAGGCCCCCTCTGATTGGAAAAGAGAGAGGGGGCTGATTTTTCTGCGATGCGATAATCCAGGGAGAGTCTCCCCCTGAGGGAACGGTCCAGATCCTCTCTCACCTTTTGCCAGATTTCGCGCGAGTGTATGGGGTCCAACGGGCCCGTGACCTTGAAGATGTCGACCACAGTTCCGTCCAGCCAGGTGTAGATGTGAGCCGACAGGATATTGATGTTGTTCAGGGCCAGCACTCCGGCCATTTCGGAAAAAAGCCCCGGCCTGTCCTTGGCCAGAAAAAGGACCTCCCAGCAGTTTTCCAGGTCCTCTTCGGCCGTCTCCAGAAGAAAGGCGTTCTCCCCACGGCGCGCGAGCTCCGCGTGAAGACTCCGCACCAGCGTGAGGTGACTAGCCATGTCCCGGGGCGGTGTGTTCAGAAGATAGCGTGGAGACATGACCTTGAAGTATCGATCGAGATCTTCGGCGTTGATTTCACCCGCCGCCTCCCTGCGCACCCGGGCCCTTGTGGCTTTTGCCCTCCGTGATGCATCGGCACTGGCCAGTTCCCCGTGCTCAAGAATGTGCATGATCTTGAAGAAGAGTTCCTGAACCAGGTTCGCGATCCAGTCATTCCAGGCCCTCGGCCCGGTGGCCATCGAGTCGGCCCAGGTCAACAGGTAGAGCATTTTGAGCCGGTCGACATGGCCTATGGTTCTTGCGCACTGGACCACCGCCTTTTCGTCGTTCAAGTCCCTGCGGGTGGCCGTCTCCGCCAGAAGGAGATGGTTTTTGACAAGAAAGAGCACATCTTCGGTAGCGGATCTCTCGTAGTCGAAGCGTTTCAGAATATTGCGGGTGATGGCAGTCCCCCGGAGAGCGTGCTCTTTCCCGGTCTTGCCTATGTCGTGGAACAGGCCTGCGAGGAAAAGGCGTTCCGGGTCTGGGAGATCGGAGAAGACAGCCAAAAGGATGATCTCCTTTTCTTCGGCGATGCTTTTCAGAAATCTGACTGTTTGGAGGACATGCCTTCCCACGGGGAAAATATGGTAGGCGTCGAATTGCACTCTGTCCTTGATCTGTCCCAATTCGGGAATGAACGCCTCCAGAAAACCGGTTTCAGACATTTGATCCAAAATGTCCGCAGCGTGGGGAAGCCTCATGATGCTCAGAAAGGCCTGCACGGCAGCGGCGGATTTTCTGAAACCCTCATCGATCAGAAAGAGGAACTCACGGACCAGTCTTTTGGACTCCATGGAGAGGGGGGATCGGAAGAGGGCGCTCTGTAGGAAAATTTCCACCAGCAAGGTGGGGTTCGAAACGATCTTTGTGGCGGAATCAAAGGCCGTTTGATTTTGATGCAGGTGGAGCCCCGCAGGCAGATCCGGGAGGCGGTATCCCCGTTTCGGCGCGTACTTTTCCGGAAGGTGTGTGCTCAGGAAAGAGCGGTGTATGGACTTTACGGAAGCCATGGAGGCATGAACCTTCCCCATGAATTGCTCCACGGCCAGGGAGCCTTTTCCATCCAGAAAGCCTAATCTGTGAGCGATCTCTTCCTGATGATCGAATCCGAGGCGGTCGTTTTTCCTGTTGGATAACCGATGGAGATGATTCCTTACGAGCCAGATGAACCGAAGGTTGCGGTCCAGTTCCCGATACTCATCGTGAGAGAGTTTCCCGGAATATTCCAGGTCCCTCGGAACTGTCAATTGGAACAGCGTCCTCGACAGCCAGAGAATGTGGTGATAGTCCCTCAGACCGCCGATCCCTTCTTTGAGGTTGGGTTCGAGCAGATAACTCGCGTCCCCGTACTTGATCATGCGGATTTTGTCTTGATCTTTGAGCCACCTCCCGAAGGCGACCCCTTTCTTGGGCAGCAGCTTCCTGTTGACCGTTTCCATGAGGGATAAGAACAGCGGGGAGTCGCCGCAGATAAAGCGCGCATCCATGACGGATGTCAGGACTTCGAAGTCGTCCTTGGACAGGGCAAGGCAATCCCTGATGCTTCTGATGCCGTAGCCGAGGTCGAGCCCGAGATCCCACAGAGGGAAAAAGATTTCGTCGGCCAACTCCTTTGCCTCGGAAGGGATCTTGGATCCGAAAAGAATCAGGATGTCGACGTCCGAACGAAGAGCCAGCTCCTTCCGGCCGTATCCGCCCACGGCGACGAAAGCAAAGGGCCTTTTCTGTTTGAACAAGGCCCGACCCGCCTGACTTTCCTGAAGGCTTCTGCGGAAGTACTGGTCCATCATTTCCGTATAGCTTTCCTGAAAGGCCTCGGAGACCTTTCCGCTGGAAAACAGGTAGACCAGGCGGTCTCTCGACTCCTGTAGCTCCTTGTAAGGGGAGGTCATCGTGATTTCATTCCGGGGTCCACGGTTTTGGTCCGTTGAAGCTGGGGACCGGTCTTTTTCGGAAATCGCGAACAGGTTCAGATTTAAGAGGCTAAATGGCTTCCCGGCCCGTTTCACCCGTTCTGATCCGAATCGCCTCCTCGACGGGCAGAATAAATATCTTTCCGTCTCCGATCTGTCCGGTTCGGGCCTTTTCCTGAATGATCCTGACCGCCTCCGGGACAAGGTCCGTGTCCATGACGACCTCTATTTTTATCTTGGAGACGAAGTCCACCTGATACTCGGCCCCCCGGTAGACCTCTTTGTGTCCCCGCTGACGCCCGAACCCCTTGACTTCGGTTACCGTCAGGCCCTTCACCCCAAGGCCGGAAAGGCCATCCTTCACATCATCCAGTTTGAACGGTTTGATAATGGCTTCGACTTTCTTCATAGCCCCGCCTCCTTTTCAAGAGTAGCAACACTTTCTTTTGCATTTGAAGTCTGAAACGTTTGCACGTCCCGGTCCGGCCGGAGCCGCTTTTACATGCTGTATCCCGTCTCGTTGTGCAAGCTGATGTCCAATCCTCTTTGTTCCTCGTCCCTGTCCACCCTCAACCCGACCACCAGGTCGACGATCTTTAAAATGATCAAGCTCATGACGAAGGCGAAGACTATGGTGACGACGACGGAGACAAACTGGATCCAGAGCTGACCGGGGTTTCCGAAAAAGAGGCCGTCGGCGGCGGCAGGGTTGATCTGCCTGCTGGCAAAGAGTCCCGTGGCGAGTGCGCCCCAGGTCCCTCCGAGGCCGTGGATGCCGACCACATCGAGGGAGTCGTCGTAACCCAGCCTGGATTTGAGCAGCACCCCGCCATAGCAGATCACGCCGGCAAGGGCGCCTATAATGATGGAGGAGAGGGCCCCCACGAACCCCGAGGCGGGGGTGATCGCCACGAGTCCGGCTACGGCGCCGCTCGCTGCACCCAGGGTGGTCGCCTTTCCTCTGTGAACCGATTCCATGAAAATCCACGAAAGGGCGGCCACGGCCGAGGCGATGTGAGTCACCACAAACGCGTTCACAGCCAGGCCGTTGGCGGCAAGAGCACTCCCCGCATTGAACCCGAACCACCCAAACCACAGAAGCGCCGCGCCCGTGATCGTCATGGGAAGATTGTGGGGTATGTAGGCGGTTTCCCCGAAGCCCAGACGCCTGCCTATCATGATGGCGGCGGCAAGGGCCGAAAAGCCCGAACTGATGTGGACGACGGTTCCCCCGGCGAAGTCGAGCGCACCCATGCGTCCCATCCAACCCCCCACACCCCAGACCCAGTGGGCGAGGGGATTGTAGACAAAAGTCGCCCACAAGACCGTGAAGAGGAGAAATGCGCCGAATTTCATGCGCTCTGCGAACGCGCCCGTGATCAATGCGGGCGTGATGATGGCGAACATGCACTGGAAGATCATGAATCCCAGGTGAGGAATGGTGGTGGCGTAATCCGGACTCGGGTCCATACCGACGTTGTTGAGGCCGAACCAACCCAAACTGCCTATGATTCCGCCGTGATCCGGACCAAAGGCGAGTGAATAGCCCCAAAGGACCCACTCCAGGGTGATGACCCCCAGAATGATAAAGCTCTGCATCACGGTGCCCAGGACATTTTTGCTTCGAACCATTCCTCCATAAAACAGCGCGAGCCCGGGTGTCATCAACATCACCAACGCCGCCGAAACCAAGACGAAAACGGTATCCCCTGTGTTCATGGTCGGTTTGCCTCCTTGCAGGTTTTATGATCGGATATCATGATCGGAATTTAGCAAGGTCCGTACCACTCAAGGACATGTCTTGTTTTAATTGTAAAAACAATAAGTTATACTCTGATCCGTTTTGGAGGCGGCCGGAACTGAAAAACAATTTTGTAATAATCAAATTTCATGAAAACAAAATTGTATATATTTTTCCGCAGGGCCGGCACAGCTCCGCTCTGGAAATTTCAGAAATACTAACATCATTATTTACATTTTAACTATAAGTGATCAAATCAAATTTAGTTTGTATTAGGAAACAGGTGGTGTTATACTGTCACGCTTGGCAAGGCTTGGAGAGATCTTATAAGAAAGGACCTGTGTGAGACATGAGTACGCAATGGAAACCGGTCTTAGCGCTTTTTTACTGCCAGAATGTCCCTGGGAGCGAGGAACAGGAACGGCAGTCTCTCGAGAAAGCCCATGGCGGGTCGATCCGGCTCTTCCCCATCCCCTGCAGCGGGAGACTGG
>JARRRH010000233.1:0-4677 GCA_037380925.1 Deltaproteobacteria bacterium
GTATGTTCCCACGGCCGCTAAAAGGCATCCGAAGATGGAATAGAAAAACCCGGCAAGGGCCCCGAACGTGAATGCGGTCGCAACAATGAGCAGAGTAACCGGAAACATGATCATAGTGCCTACAAGGTATGCGGAAAGGACGATAAGCGGTGCGGCCGGGTTTCCCCGAAGATAGTTCCCCGCTGAAGAGAGGGTTTCCAAATCGACCCATTTCCCGAGGGGCGTCCAGCGCCAGGCAGCAGCAAGGCCCAGCAGGCCCAGAATAATAAGGACAAAATTTCTCATCCTTTTACCCCGGCTTTTTTCGAGATCCTCAGGAATGAATTCTTCAACCAGTTTTTCAGGATCAATGGGCTCGAGCGGATCAATGGCTCCATCGGGGACAAACTCGTCGGCCCAGGAAATCTCTTCGTGGGGAAAGGGTACGAGGGTGCGCTGGGACCCGCGGAGTTTCTCTACGGCCTGAATCAGGGAGTTCGTGGCGTCAAGGGCTTTTTGGATCTCCGCCGGTTCAACACCCAGATGTTCCGCCAACAGCCGATTTCGGAACCCTGCGATCGCCCGGTCAACGCGATCTTGCTCCGTCGACTCTATGGCTAAGTCACATTCCGTGTCCACTCCCATGGAGCGATTGCTTAAGTTGGAAGATCCGACACGCATAAACTTGTCATCCACAATCATGACCTTTGAATGGATATTGACTATGTCTTTGTCTGATCGTCCAACTACCGGGTAATAAACACGAAGGCGGTTGAAGCGGTTTGCCTGCCGGAGTTGCGCCAACAGCTTGGCCCGGAAAATGCCCATGGTTGATTCCTCCAGCCAGTCGGACTTCTCTCTTAGCACGAGCACAACCTCGGGGCCTTGCTTCTCTTCGAGACGCTCACCAAGCGCTCTGGCCACAGCCCCAGAGGTGAAATACTGATTCTCCCTGTACACACGCTGTCGAGCTGAGGAGATGGCATCCAGGTACAAAGCCTCCACCTCCCTCACCCCTTCGGGAGCGGGGTAAAGGGGGTCTGTTCTCGCAATGCCGACTTGAACTTTTTCCATATCGGGCATAAGGTCAGGCGGCCAGAGGTCCTTGGCCTCTAGGCTTACGCTTCCGATCCGTTCTCCGGTGGACCGAAACCATCTCTCTCTTACCAAGTCTCCGAGCGCTGAAGCGGCCTCGCCGTCCACCGCAATCTGGACGTCGTGCCAGGGACTATAGCTAAGGCCGGAAGGGTCTGTGCGTCTCTCATCTTCGGGAAGGTGCTCAGGGGTGTCCCAGCGCTGCTTGGTGAGATCCAAACCCCCTGCAAAAGCCACGGCGTCGTCCATCACAACAATCTTCTGGTGGTGCGAGGCGCCCAAAGGGTGATGGCCGTCCAGGCGAAAGTGAATCCGCTCGTGTTTCCGCCAAGGCAGCTTAAACACAGGGATCAACTCCCTTTCAAAAGCATAGATCATGGCGAAATCCCAATTCAGGATATGAATGTTGAGATTTTCGTGTTCGGAGACAAGGGCTCGCAAGAAATCCCCGAGCCTTGCGGGAAGGTTCCGGCTTTTTCCGTCTCTGAACAACTGGATACGGGTGTCAATATCCCAAGCGGCAATCAAAATTGAATGCCTCGCCCTTTCCGCAGCCGTCGCAAAGGCACCGAAGTAGGCCTCTGCATCAATGAGAAAGGCTACCCTGTCTGCCGGTACAATGCGCCAGCAGTTCCGCCCTTCCCGAAGAATGGGTCTGTCTGTCTCTTGAATCATCCTAATCCGGTGGTGCCGTTCAAAAGTGTTTGCATGGGCTCATAAAGTCATTCCTGTCCAAAAACGGTTTCGCGATGTTGCAGGGACATGGGGGTCTCCCCATGTCCTTGCAAAAAATGGGGGACCTCTATTGCAAGTAAAATCACCCATTGTGCAAAAACAAACACTTATGCAACTAAAGTGCTCGTTTTAAACTTATCTTGGACACCAGTGTCATAGAGTGATCTCTGAGACTGTGCTTGACAAGGGAAAGGGCTGGGGCCTTTTCTGAAGTGACTGTCGCGAAGCTCCCGTGGCTTTTTGGCGGGGGCGGTCCGGTCCTCACCTGCGATCCTGGCACAGATTTTAAGATTGAGACCTCCACACACTGGTGAGGACCGGACCACCTCTATACTTTCTATTTGGGTAATGTGAAATAAAAGGTCGATCCTTTCTTTTTTTCGGATTCCACCCAGATTTTACCGCCATGGTTTCGGACAATCCTCTTTGCAATGGCTAAACCCAGGCCGGTACCTTCCTCCCCCTTTACTTCTTTGAGTCGCTTGAAGCTCTCGAATATCTTCTTGTGGTTCTCGGGGGCTATTCCTATCCCGTTGTCCTTGACAGAGAACAGGTGGGCTTGTCCTTTGTCTTCATATCCGACTTCGATTTGAGGGTTTTCAGGATTCCCCATGTACTTGATTGCATTGCCGACCAGGTTTTCAAGAACCTGGAAGATCCTTCCCCTGTCGCAGCGAACCACGGGAAAGTCCTCTGCTATGGAAAGCTCTATACCCCGGTCTTTCAGTTGAGCCTGAAGGGAAGAAGCCACCTCCTGAACCACTTCAGAGGTGTCGACGTCCTCGTACTCAATGATCACTTGACCGAGTTGAGCCAGGGTTCGAAGGTCGGAGATCAAGGCTTCGATTTGCTGTGCACTGGCTTGGATGTGCTCAATGTATTCTCGCCCTTTTTCTCCCAGTTTTTCTTTGTAGTCCTTTAGCAATCTTGAGGCAAGACCGTGGATGGAAACAAGAGGGTTCTTAAGGTCATGGGAAAGGGCTTGGGCGAAATCTTTGAGTTCTTCCTCGGCTTCCTTTTGCCGGGTGATGTCCACAATGTTCCCGAGTATAGCCGGCTTTCCCCTGTATGTGATCTTGGCGTTTCGGCGTCTGATCCAGATGGTTTCTCCGTCCTTGGTTAACCCTCTGGCTTCGTATTGGGATGGAACCTCCTCCCCTCGGAGCCTTTTTTTCCGCATTTCATCGGTCAACGCTCTGTCTTCCGGATGAACCAAACGGCGGGTCTCTATGCCTATGATTTCTTCCTTCGGGTAACCATAGATATCGGCGAATCGGCTGTTTGCAAATCGAATTCTCTCATCCTGGTGAATGTAGATGCCGGTCTGGGAGTTTTCTATGACCTCGCCGTAAGTATGCTCGTCTTGCCGCAGATCCTGCTCTGCTTGCCTGAGTCCGGCCACCTCTTCTTCCAAGGCCTTGACTCTGTGCTTAAGATCGTTTTGATTCATCAAGCTCCACTTTGAGGGACAGGAATTTCATCATGTCCTTCAAGGCAATAACCCCGGTCAGCTGGCTGTCATTCACAACCATGAGGCGACTGGAGCCGGTCTGGTGCATGCGGGACAATGCTTTCATGGCGTCATCTTCACCGTGAATAGTATTTTGTTCCGTGCATGTTTTGCTGATGTCCCGGACTGTCTTGTTTCCCCATTCCTCTCTTGGAACCTCCTTGACCTCTTTGGTGGTGATACAGCCGGCCAGTCTACCGTTGTCGTCCACTACGGGAAACATTTTGAAATGGTGCTGGTAAATGTAATCCTCTACAAGCTTGTCTAGGGTTAGTGACGGGGAGACGGTGATGGGATCCCGTTTCATGAATCGGCTCACTTTCTCTCCTTCAAGGGCTTTCCGCGTGACGAGTTGTTGATAAGACATCTTGGCGGCGCTATGGATGAACATGCCGATCAAGAACCACCACATGCCGCCGATGAAGTTGCCTTTCAGCACATTGAAGAATCCGAACACAATGAGCAGAATACCGAACCCTTTCCCGATTCTGGAGGAGAGTCTTGTGGCCCAACGGATGTTTTTCTTCCAGCCCCAGAGAAGAGAGCGAAGAATGCGACCCCCGTCAAGGGGAAAAGCAGGCAGGGTGTTGAAAGCGGCAAGGAGGCCGTTAATAAGTGCGAGATAGCCCAATATGCCGTTGACAGGCATGGGCCACCCGGCGTGTTTCCCGACGCCCAGGATCAGGTAGAATACAAAGGCGATGGCAAGACTGGACAGGGGACCTACTACCGCCATCATGAATTCGGCTCTGGGGCTTGTGGGCTCATCGGTCATCTCCGCCATGCCTCCAAAGATGAACAGGGTGATTCCCTTCATGGGCATGCCGTACTTTCGCGCCATAAGAGAATGAGAAAACTCATGAACAATAATGGACAGAAAAAGCCCGATGACCCCGATAATTCCCATAATCCAGTATGTTTCGGTGGATAAGTTCTTGAACTCAAGAGGGAAGAGACCGGTTGAGAGGGACCATGCGATGAGAACAGCGATGATGATCCAACTGAGATCTATGTTCACCTCAAAACCGAGAAGCCTGAACAAACGGATTTTTTTACCAAACATTTCACCCTCCTTTTGTTCAGATCCTACACAGCAGGGGGCAAGAGCAAAATGGGGCTAATCCTGTATTTGCTGAGGAAAAGAATGGTATTATCAGGTATTAGGTATTGGGTATTAGGTACTGGCTACTTGGATTGACGATCGACTATTGAAGATTGACCAATGGGGCGAAGAAAGATTTAAACTATTTTCTCTATTAGCTGTGCGGACTCGAGCGAGCTTTAGCGAGCGGGCGAGAGATAACAGAGTTTTTTCGTGCTTTTCCGATTTCGTGTTTACGGTTTCAACGATTTTTTAC
>JARRRH010000234.1:0-4666 GCA_037380925.1 Deltaproteobacteria bacterium
CAAGAGCTGAACCACGGCGTCGCGTACACCGGGATAATCGGGATCCACATGGTGACGGTACCATCCGTCCAGGAGATGGAGATACAAGGAGTAGGAACCGTTCCAGTTGATGGCGGGAAAATGCCGACGTTGAGCCAGGGAAGCATCCAGCCACCAGAAGGCGCCTGCGACTCGCAGGGTGGACTGGGTGACCGGTTCGGACATATCGCCCCCGGCGGGTGACACAGCCCCAACAATGGAAACCGCCCCGCGCTCTCCGCCCAAGGTGGTCACAAGCCCGGCCCTCTCGTAAAACGCCGCCAGACGGGAAGAGAGGTAGGGGGGGTAGCCTTCTTCGGCCGGCATCTCTTCGAGCCGTGAAGAAATTTCCCGGAGCGCCTCGGCCCAGCGGCTCGTGGAGTCGGCCATGAGGGCCACGGCATAGCCCATGTCCCGGAAATACTCGGCCAAGGTCACGCCCACATAGATGCTGGCCTCCCGCGCTGCGACAGGCATGTTCGAAGTGTTTGCGATCAATACGGTGCGGTGAATGAGCGGCTCGCCCGTCGCGGGATCCTCGAGTTGAGGAAACTCCTGGAGAACATCGGTCATTTCGTTTCCCCGCTCGCCGCACCCGACATAGACAACGATGTCGGCGTTGGACCACTTTGCCAGGGATTGTTGGGCTACGGTCTTGCCTGAGCCGAAGGGCCCGGGGATGGCCGCAGTCCCTCCCATAGCAATAGGAAACAGCACGTCCAGGACCCGCATCCCTGTCAGAAAAGGCTCCTGAGGCGCAAGCTTTTCCTGAAACGGACGGGCGTGCCGGACCGGCCAGAGGTGAGCCATTTTAATCCCCGCACCGTCTTCGAGCTCTACCACAGGCTCTTCTATGGTGTAGGCGCCGGTCGGCTTTACTTTCCTCACTACACCCGCCACCTCAGGGGGCGCCATGATTTTGTGCAAGAATCGGAATTCTTGAACCGTACCAAGGGCCATGCCGCCCCGAACCGTATCGCCTGTCTGGACCCTGGGAGTCCATTCCCACTTCTTGGACCGGTCCAGCGCAGCAACCTCTGCTCCCCGTGAAATGAAATCGCCTGTTTTCTCCCTGATCTTGTCCAGAGGACGCTGAATCCCGTCATAAACGGACTTCAGAAGCCCGGGGCCGAGCTCCACGGCAAGGGGCATACCTGTTGAGACTACCGGCTGTCCTACAAGCAGGCCGGAAGTGTCCTCATATACCTGAACAAAGGCGGTTTCGCCTTCCAGGCGTATGATTTCGCCCACGAGCCCTTCTTCTCCCACCTTGACGATGTCGTACATGCGGGCGCCGAGCATGCCCTTGGCGATCACCGCCGGACCTGTGATTTTCTTGACGGTTCCCTGGATCGTGTTCATGGGAAGTGCCTAAAGTGCGCTAAAGTGCCTGAGAAGAACAGTTCATAAGTTCATGGGCCGACCGCGCGCGGCAGGCGCGGCCTCCTGCGCGCCGGAGCCACTACGGCGGCGGTGCGTGGCGTGCCCTACTCTTCATGTTGATCGCGAGCGGAGCTCGATCCTTAAATCAAAAATCGCAAATCCAAAATCAAAAATGCTCCATGCTCCCTGCTCCTTACACCTTGATCTCATATCCCATCGTATCCATGACCAGTCGCTGCATGTACTTTTCCACGTCCTCTCCTTCCTCTGCCAGGGCGGAAACGAGGGAAGGCGTGGTCAGCAGGACCGGCAGATGGCGGCCCCGCATCTCTCGCCTGACCGCCGGGTAAGGATCAGGGAGCAGCGCTTCGCTGACCGCAATAAGCGCATAGGTGTCTTCCCTAATGAGGCGGGCCAGGACTTCTGCGGCCTCCTTGCCCTCCACAGCCACAGCCACTTCCAGTCCGGCGAGGCGGTATCCTGCCGCGGATTCAGGATCGGTGAGAATCGCGATTTTCATTCGCAGAACACCTCCTGCTCCACCAAAGCGGAGGAAAGGCCGTAATAGGCTCGGCGGGCGAGAAGACGAATGCGGCCCGCTTCCCATTCCTTCCGCTGGATATAGTCGATGGCGAGGCCGGCCCCCAGAGCGTCTCTGGCGCCCTCTTTGGCCTTGGCGAGCAGCACGCACCCCAAGCCCCTCTCGAGGCCCGGAAGGTCTCGCACTTCCGCCACCCGCGCAAAATCCGTGTCTCCAAGTTCCTCCATGGCAGCCACCTCGCCTGTTGAAAGTCGCTGGAACAGGGCAAATTCCACCAGTCTGCCTCCCGGGAGAAAGTATTGATCGAACGGCCCTTCTAACTCTGTGGAAAAGAGCTTTAGGGAGGTGCTGAGATTCAACGCATCGATCTCGAAGCTGATGAAATCCGCCAGATAGGGCTGATCCAGTTCACGGCTCCGCCGCCGCATCGCTGCATAGAAAGCACGGTCCAGGATTGTCTCCATGACCAGGGGCTCTTCGCCGGCCTGGGATGCTTCGCGAAGGGCTCGAGCGAGGGGATGCTTGGGTATGGAGAGCACTTGCGCCAGGGATGCCACGTCCGGGGTCTCGACCATCGCGCTGTAAAAACCCCGGGGGAGCGTCCCCCCGCCCAGTGACCCCATGATCTCCTCGGTGGAGCGGCCTATCCGCTTTCCCCGGAGAATAGTCTTCACATTGGCGAGGTCTTTCCGCATCAGGAGCAGGCTGACGGCCTCGCGAGCCTCACCCGAGACTACCCGGGGCAGGTCCGTCACTGTCCGGTCTAGATGAACACGCACAGCCCTGTCCACGTCGGAAAGACTGTCCCCTGTCAGGTCCGCACCGTACTGTGTTTCACCGAGGACTTTGACCAGTTCGGGAAAGCTCAGGGTCAGGGCCTCGCGGAAAAAGCCCTCATGGAGCAGTTCACGGCGCCTGCACCGGATGCGAGCGTTCAAATAACCAAAGTCATCCGACACCTTGCTTCCCTCATCCCCAGAGCTGCTTCGCCACGTCGGAAGCCAGGGCGCTCCACCCGCGGGCAAGTCGCTCTCCCAGGCTGTTCTCCACGCTTCGTTTGCCGCTTTGATCCACGATGCTTACCCCGAGGTGCAGTCCCGGATCAGTGCGAAGCTCAAGGCCTTTCTGCACCGCCCACTCGCGCATCATCTCTTCGTCGTCGGGATGAACGACCGCCGCTTCCGCCTCTTCGACGGCCTTCAACGCCTCTTCGGCGAGTGCCCCAAGAATATCCCGGTACTCGGGCTTCTTCGAAAGTTCTTCGAGCGCCGCAAGCGCCTTCTTCCGCACCGATTCAATCACCTCGCCCTTTGCCTGCATGCGGGCCGTAGACAGGGTAAGCTCACCGGCGCTCCTTGCCCGCAGGGTCGTTGCGCGGGCCTCGGCTTCAATCTTTTTCTGGTGGGACTTGAGCCGCGCCCACCTTTCTTCCTCCGCGTCGCCGACAAGCTTCGCGGCCCGCGACTCGGCCTCGGCCAGAATCCCGTGGACTTCACCCAGGATCTCTTCCTGCAGGATGTCACCGAGCTTTGACATCAAAGCTTTCCCAGGAGAATGAAAGCGATGACCAGCCCGAAGATCACCAGGGTCTCCGGCAGAAGGAAGAAAATGAGTGCCAGACCCAGCGACTCAGGCTTTTCCACTGCGCTCCCGAGACCCGCTGCGCCGATGCGGGCCTGGGCCACGCCCGTTCCCAGTGCGCCAAGCCCCACGGCCAGGCCCATGCCGACGGCGATCAAGCCCTTGTTTGAACCGGCTTCCGCCTCACCGGCAGCCCCGGCCAGAGCTGGGAACACGAGCGCACACATCAACATGGCCCCAAAAATGAACAGAACCTTGATCTTCATCATCTCCTCCAAAAGCCGTTGAAGTCGTTTAGAACCGTTATCTGCTATCCGTGAAAGTAAAACCTGTCCTCTGATTTTGCCGCCTTTCGCGCATGTCTCGCGTACCCCGCATGTACCACATCGCACATCGCACATCTCACAACGCATATCCCAAGTCAGTCTGCCAAATCCCCCCTAACCCCTCTTTGCTAAAGGGGGCGAGGGGGGTTTTGCTCACTGCTTGTATTTAAGGCACTCTAGGCACTCCAATAATCCTGAACGGTCTGTACGGCCTGCCGCTCACGGTATAGAAATCAAACTTGGTGAAAAACTCCACCCATATGAGACGGATGGGCTGCAGCACGTGGCTCACAGTGAGCAAGACCAGGAGGACCGCATGGATCAGGAAGGCCATCAGGATCCCTACCAGCACGCCTATGAAAAGCCCCGCAAACCCCATCAGGTGATATAAGGTAAAGCCGATGTTGGTCGTGAGGTCGGCAAGGATCGCCGAAGCCAGTCCCACCGCATAGATGCGGATGTAGCTCAGGATGTGACCGCCCTGGGTCGGCAGTTCCGCAATCATCAACGGATCCTTTGCGCGCAGGACGCCCAACAGGAACAGCGCCACCCCGGCGAGGGTCATGACGGCGAGCCATACGGGGAACGCATGGGTCATGAAGGCATAGGAGAAGAGCACCAGGGCCGCAACGCCGCCGAAATATCCGCTGGCCTCCCAGAAGCCCCTCTTTTCCCCATCCCGCCGTGACCGGGCCGCCTTCAGGTAGAAGCCGTAGAGCACCTGGTAGACGCCGAAGCCGATGGAAACCAGAATCAGGGCGTTCGCAGTCGCTGTCGTGTCGGTGCGCGGGATCAGGATCGGGAGCGGTCCCGGATG
>JARRRH010000235.1:0-7795 GCA_037380925.1 Deltaproteobacteria bacterium
TCTGAGAAAGGAAAAAATATCCTGCCGCTCTTCCTATTTTTGCGACCAGTGCCAGGACATATATTAGTATTATTGGGTATCCAAAAACCAGAGCCTCAGAGATCAGAGATCGGAAGTCAGAAAAAACCAGATGACAGAAGACAGAGAAGACCGTCAAAATCGTTGAAATCGTTCAAGGCGTTGAAGTCGTTCAAATCGTAAAAATCGGTTAATTCCTAAATCCCTGAATCCCTTAATTCCAAAAATACTCAATCATGGGGATCTGCGTCCCAACAGGAAGAAGGGAATGATATCTGGACGTTTATGAGTCCCGGCAACCCGGTGCCCAAATGAGCCCCCCGGGCGAATTCGTCGCTGAAAAGGAGGAGTAAGTCATGAAGAAGACCATCAAAGATATCGAGGTTGCCGACAAAAGGGTTCTGGTTCGTGTGGACTTCAACGTTCCCCTCCAAAACGGTGCCGTGGCGGACGATACCCGTATTCGATCCACCCTGCCTACCATCGAGCACCTGATTTCTCATGGAGCGAAAGTCATTCTGTGTTCTCATCTGGGGCGACCAAAAGGAAAACCCGATGAAAAATTTCGCCTGGATCCGGTTGCGGAACGACTGTCCGAACTTCTCCACACAAAGGTAGGGAAGCTGGATGACTGTGTCGGGCCGGAAGTGGAATCGGCTGTGGAAAACTTGGAGCCGGGCGGCGTTCTTCTCCTGGAAAATACGCGCTTTCACCCTGGTGAAAAGGAAAACGACCCGGAATTTGCCTCTCGCCTGGCGAAACTGGCGGACATTTATGTCAATGATGCTTTTGGCGCAGCCCACCGCGCCCACGCTTCAACAGAAGGGGTGGCGCACTATTTGCCTGCCGTAGCAGGTCTGCTCATGGAGCGGGAACTGGATGTTTTAAGTCGAACGCTTGAACACCCTGAACACCCCTTTGTGGCCATCTTCGGAGGGGCCAAAATATCCGACAAGATCGGCGTGGTCGAACGCTTGTTGGACAGACTGGACAAGCTCCTTGTCGGCGGGGGGATGGCAAACACCCTGCTCAGGGCCCAGAACCTGGAAACAGGCAAATCTCTTGTAGAAGAGGAAAGCCTGGAAACAGGTCGCCGGATTTTAAATGAAGCGGTAGACAAGCTGGTGCTTCCTGTCGATGTGGTCATTGCCGAGGAGTTCAAATCTGAGGCAGAGACAAAAGTGGTGCTGGTGGACAGGGTCCCTCCCGACTGGCGGATTCTCGATATCGGCCCTCAGACAATCGACTTGTTCAAGGATAAACTGAAATCGGTGAAAACGCTGGTGTGGAACGGGCCGCTGGGTGCAGCGGAATTGGAGCCTTTTGCTCAAGGCACAAAAGCGGTTGCACAGTGTTTGGGAGAACAAGACGGGGTGTTTGTCGTGGGAGGCGGCGACACGGTGGCGGTGCTAAACCAGTTGGGCCTGGCGGGCAAAATGACCCATCTTTCTACAGGTGGGGGCGCATTCCTCGAGTTCCTGGAGGGAAAAGAACTTCCGGGCGTGGCCGTACTCCAGGACCGATGATATGTTAGGTACTGAGTATCCAAAAACCAGAGCCTCAGGGCTTCAGAGATCAGAGCCACAGAAATCGGAAGGACATTAAAAATCGCGTTTTTTCGTGTTTTCGTTCTTTCGCGCTTTCGTGATAATCTTTTTGCCGTTACGAGTTCAACGATATTAGCGGTTTTTACGACTGAAGCTCTGTAGCTGTGACCTCTGAGGATCTGGTTTGTTTAATTCCTCAATTCCTGAATTCCTTAATCATGAAAATCTGCGTTCATCTGCCCGCCCTGTTGAATCCACGGAGTGGCAGCGTAGCGTATTCAACTGGGGCGCCCCATTCGATTTGAACGGCTTGAACGACTTCAACGGTCTTATCCGGTTTTCCTGATACCTAGTACCTAGTCCCCAATACCTAATGCCCTATTGCCCCGCGATGTAGGCAGCCGACCTCACCATCTGCATGGTGTAGCCCCATTCATTGTCATACCAACTCATGACCTTAACAAGATCTCCGTCTACCACCTGGGTCATGGTAAGGTCCACAATGGAAGCCCGGGGATCTTTGATCACATCGGACGAGACGATGGGGTCTTCGGACACCCCCAGAATCTCCCTGTACCGGTCAGTCCCGGCTTCTTCCTTGAAAAAGGCGTTCACTTCTTCAACGGTTGTTTTCCGCTCGGTGAGAAAAACGATGTCGGCCAGAGAGCCGACAGGGACGGGTCCCCGCACAGCCACGCCGTCGAATTTTCCCTCGTACTGGGGAAGGATCTTAGTGGTTGCTTTAGCTGCGCCGGTGCTTGTCGGCACGAAATTCGCGGCGCCTGACCTCCCCCTGGACCAATTCTTGCTCGGCCCGTCCACGATGCTCTGGCTGGCGGTATAAGCGTGAATCGTAGTCATAATTGCTTTTTTAACGCCGATTCTTCTTCCCATCACTTCGACGACAGGGGCGATGCAGTTCGTGGTGCAACTCGCGCATGAGATGAAATCTGTCTTACCTGCTTCGTTCACGCCATGGACAACCATGCCGAGGTCGCCTTCCTTCGGCGGGGCTGAGAGAATGACGAACTTGGCTCCTGCGCGGATGTGTTTCTCCAGCCCCTCCCTGTGTCTGAAAACGCCGGTACATTCAAAAACCAGGTCAACGCCCAGTTCGGCCCAAGGCAGATTGGACGGGTCCTTTTCGCTGAACAGTGGGTAAGGTTTGTCATTAATGACAAGGGTGTTGCCGTTTGTGCTTACCTTCTTTTCATACCTTCCGTAAACCGTGTCATATTTGAGAAGATAAGCGAGGTTGTCTATGGGAATCAGGTCGTTCACGCCCACCAGTTCCAGTCCGGAGGTATCCAGGACGATTTTGAGGGTAGCCCTTCCGATTCTTCCCAACCCGTTGATTGCGACTTTGGCCATAATGTCACCTCCTGAACACTGATTTAATCACAGAAAATCCGCCCCTCTAAGTTTAGGATCTCCAGCTACTGGGGATCTTTACTCTCCTTCGCCAGAATGCCTTTCTGCCCTATGACTTGCCGCAGCGAGGCTTCAGTACTCGCTACGAACTTAGAGAAAACCACGGTGTGATGTAAATGGGGTAAATCACGTATCCGGTTTGCAGTAAGGCAGTATTCACCTCAGTGCGGGCTAAAGCAGAGCCTGTCAAGGCAAGGAACCCGAATGCCGCCTGGGATCCGCCGGAGCAAGTGAGGATCCGGCCAATCAAAAATGCAGAACATTCATATAGGTACGTCCGGTTGGCATTACAGGCACTGGAAAGGGCCCTTTTATCCGCAGGACCTCTCCAAAAGCGGCTTCCTGCACTACTATGCAGAGCGTTTGGACACGGTGGAGGTGAATCGCTCTTTTTTCCGACTTCCCAGTAGGGAAGTGCTCAGAAGGTGGAGAGATACGGTCAAGGCAGGGTTCGTCTTTACCATCAAAGCGAGCCGGTACATCACCCATACAAAGAAGCTGAAGGATGCGGGAGAGCCTTTGCACGCTTTACTCGAGTCTGTGAAGCCGTTGGGAGAAAAGCTGGGTCCGATTTTATTCCAAATGCCTCTGCGATGGCGTCTTGATGCAGACAGATTTTATGATTTTTTGGAAGCTTTACCCAGAGACTTTCGCTTTGCTTTTGAGCTTCGCCATCCGAGCTGGCACATAACAGAAGTATACGATGCTATGACGGAAATGGGCGTAGCTCTGTGCATAGGCGAGGTTAACGGTACGATGTCGCCGAAAGTGATCACCTCTGATTTTGTGTATGTACGGCTCCATGGTCCAGGAGGCAGTTCAGAGGGTTACAGCACCGAGGCTCTTTCAGGATGGGCGGGAGCTTTTTCGGCATGGGCGGACCAAGGGCGGGAGATTTTTTGCTATTTCGACAATGATGAATCGGCTCATGCGGCGCGAGACGCTGTGAAATTGAAGGCCATGATGGAAAAGGAGTAACTTTGGGTGTTGGGTACTCGGTATCAGTAAACCGGAACCGCAGCGGCTCGGAGCCTCAGAGGTCAGAGTTCAGAAAAATTAAAATCGAGCATTTTCGATTTTTCTTCACTTGTCATCTTGTATGAAACTTCATGGTAAAATCGCTGCTTCATCAAACTAGGCTTGTTGGGGTTGGCATAGGGGTCGGATGCGAAAGCTCTAAGCCCTAATGCCAAATGTTTTGGATTTTGAGTTTTGAGATTTACCCCGTTAGATAAGAGGCCAGCCCCAATGAATCCTGGAAAATTCACATTGAGTCCGGATAGAAGGTTTTACCTGCGCATACTGCGCCGACTATCTTACGGGGTGAATTTGACATTTGGATTTTGGACTTTGTCATTGCCCACACTTTTATCAAAACTGAGGCCGAAGTTTCCTGTTCGATCAAACTGGTTGCGCGGGCAGCCAGCGGCTAGGCTGTCTTCTGAGCCCGAAAAAACATATTAAGGAGAGGAAGATCCGCCTTAAACACCGTAGTCCATGGTAGCGCTAATTTCTCTTCTCATCATTTTGAGCTTATCCATCTTGATCACCAGGATCGCCACCGTCACGCTGGTTCACACGGGTCTGTCAAAAGAGACGGCCCGGTTTCAGGCCAGGTCGGCCTACCTGGGCGTGGGATTTACAACCAGCGAGTCGGAGGCCGTGGTCAACCACCCGGTCCGCCGCAGGATTCTCCTTATCCTCATGCTTCTTGGAAATGCAGGCATCATCACAGCCATTTCCTCTCTTATTATCACTTTTGTTACCGTTGAGAGAGCGGAAGGCTTCCTCACCCTGAAACTAGCGTTTCTTGCAGCAGGCGTTGTTGCGCTGTGGGTCGTAGCCAAGAGCGGGTGGGTAGATCAGCGGCTCTCGAAAATCATCAGTTGGGCGCTCCGCCGCTACACCAAACTTGAAGTCCGCGATTATGCCGCCCTGCTCAACCTTTCCGGGGAGTATCGGGTTACGGAGCATCAGATCAAGCCGGAGGGCTGGATGGCAAACCAGAATCTGAGTCAACTCCAATTGCGGGATGAGGGCGTTTTGGTCCTGGGTATCACCAGAGAAAACGGGAAATACGTCGGTGCGCCCAACGGATCGACAAAGCTCTTACCCAATGACACGGTTATTTTCTATGGCCGGTCCTCAGCCCTGGATAATCTCCATCAGCGACCAAAGGGCATGGCCGGCGATCTGGAGCACCAAGAAGCACGTTCAGAACAGGAAGATGTTGTTCGGCAGGAGAAAAAAGAGGACATTCCGGCGGGAGAATCACAAGAATAGTAACCAATACCTGATGTCCGGTACCCGGCATCCCAATGCTCGATATCCGGTCTCCAATACCTGGTGCCCAGTAGATACAGGACGTTTTTGGGGAATATACAGGATGGAGCCCATTTCGTTTCTTTCCGCCCTTAGGTTGAATGAAGGCATGCTGATATACGAGGCAATTGCGGCTCTTGTGGTGGCACTCATCGTGAGTGCACTGTTTATGTTCCTCACCAGAAGACGGAGGCACAGGGCAGGGCTTATTTGGCTGTTCTTGATCCTTTTTCTGGCGACCTGGTCCGGTGGGGTGTGGATGAGACCTATCGGCCCTTCTCTTTGGGGGATCCACTGGCTTAACTTTTTTCTCGTGGCCGTTGTGGTCGCCCTTATAATGGCCGCCTTTTCTTATCATAAGCCCCCCATGGGCCGGCAGGAGACGCTGGCTATGCTGGAGCGAATGGAGGAGGGGGAAATGCTTCAGGAGGCCACGTACGTGACGCTTAGCTTGTTCGTGTGGCTTTTGCTCATTGCTCTTGTTGTTGCGGTTGTTGTCCGCTATCTCCTTTGATAAGGGTGCCTCGCGTCCTTTGGACTTCCCCTTTTGTAAAGCGACTCGACCTCAGCCGTTCGGCCTCGAGCCCTTCGGTCATTAGCCGTTCGGCCTCGATCTCACGGCCGAGAGGCTCGCCGAAGTGGCGAGAGAGGCCTGCCCGCCAGGGGCTCCGCCTTTAGGTGAGGCGGGCGGAGGAATTTTGGATGCGTCTGCGGGAGCTCTTCCGCGGTTATTAAATCTCCCCTACCCCCTCTTTAAAAAAGAGGGGAAAAAGAGCAGTAAAACAAATTTTCTCTGTTGTCTATGCCTGCCCTGTGGAACCCACCAAGTGGGAGCGTAGCGTATTCCACTGGGGTGTCTCGGGCGAGGCTTTGCGAGCCCCGCAAGCGGGATCTACGCTTTGCTCCGACGGGCGAGAGGCAGTTCTGTGGAGGGATGTATGAAGGTCGGTATTGTTGGATGCGGTTTTGTTGGTTCTACCGCTGCCTATGCCATGATTATGAAGGGCGTAGGACGGGAAATCGTGCTTGTGGATAAAAACACAGAGAGGGCGGAGGCGGAAGCCAATGACCTGTATCATGCTGTCCCTTTTTCAAACCCGTTGCAGATCAGGCAGGGCGATTGTAAGGACCTCGAAGGGAGCCGTCTCGTGATTATCAGCGCGGGTGTGTCTCAGAAACCGGGCGAGAGCAGGCTCGATCTTTTGAAAAGAAATGCCTCGGTGTTCCGGCAGGTCATTCCGAAAATACTTGAAAGTGCACCTCATGCAGTACTCGTGGTCGCGACGAACCCGCTGGATATCATGACGCACCTTGCGGCCCGTTATGCCGCAGACTTTGATGTGCCCGAAACCAGGGTTTTCGGAACAGGAACCATGCTGGACACCGCACGATTCCGATCCTTGTTAGGGAGAGAGCTGGGCGTGGATTCCCAGCATGTTCACGGTTACGTGGTCGGCGAGCACGGAGACTCGGAAGTCTTGACCTGGTCCCTGGTGACGGTTGGCGGTATGCCTCTGGAGGACTTCTGCAACCGCCACAACGTGTGTTTTGAAAAGCACGATCGTAATGAGATTGATAACCAGGTAAGAAATGCGGCATACACGATTATCCAAGGAAAAGGGGCTACCTACTACGGAGTAGGGAGTGCTTTGTCCAAAGTGGCGGACGTGATTCTCCACGACCAGAGGTCGATTCTCACCGTGTCTTCTCCCAGCGAAGATGTGGAAGGTGTCAGAGATGTTTCTGTTTCTTTGCCCCGTCTGGTAAGCGGTCAGGGGATTATCAGCACATTTCCTTTGCCCTTGAGCGAAGAGGAAAGAGAAGCCCTTAAGAAGAGTGCTGAGACCGTGAGGAAGGCGATTGAGCAATTAGGTACTGGATAGGTAGGTATTAGGTACTGGGTATCGGAGGTGAACCATGAAAGCGGAAGTGGATCAAATGAAATGCGGCACTGTCGGAATCTGCGTAAAAATCTGTCCGGAAGTATTCCGGTTTCAGGAAGGGAGCAAGAAGGCGACTGTGATCTTGGATCCCATTCCGCCAGCATTCCATGATCGGTGCCGGCGGGCTGCCAGGGAATGTCCCAACAATGCCGTTATTGTTAAAGAATAACAAGACCAGACACTGTCTTCTACCGGTACCTGGTACCTAATACCTAATCTCTAATAGGAAGAGGGCTTGGAATGATCAAAGAAGCGATGCTCTACGAGCCCGCAAAGGACGGCAGAGTTCACTGTTTTCTGTGCAACCACCACTGCAGAATCGCGGATTCCAAATTCGGTTTTTGCGGGGTAAGGAGGAACCAGAAGGGGACTCTGGTGACCTATGCCTACGGTAGGGTTATTGCAGCCGGTGTGGACCCGATAGAGAAGAAGCCTCTCTACCATTTTCTGCCGGGGAGCCTGTCTTTCTCCATTGCCACGGCAGGATGCAATTTTCACTGCGGATTCTGCCAGAACTGGCAGATTTCCCAGATT
>JARRRH010000236.1:0-5357 GCA_037380925.1 Deltaproteobacteria bacterium
GGAAGGATTTCCAGACCTCAATGCTTACTCAGAAAAAAAGGACGAATTTCTGGAGATTTCCACCCTAAGCATTCAGCTCAAACAAGGGCCTCTTAAAGGCCATGCCCTGGACTTGGACGTGTCTTCTCAGACAGGGAGTGTGGTGAGCGTGATTTTGGCGCCGGATCCCAAAGACCTGCTGGACACCTTCCGGCTCGGAAGGCGCTTCCCGGACATCCAGTTCTATTCCCCCATTACCGTGTTTAGAGGCACGGGGGTCGTGTCCAGGAAGTCCAGGATCGAAGAAGGGCCGAGAACCGGGCACTACCTGGTCGATATCACCATTGAAGGGGATTGACCGGCTCCAAGCATCCTGGTTGCGCTGGAGGAGGGCACCGTGGGCGTCACTGCCAATGCCCCGATCAGTGAGAACGGCGGCACGCCGCCCTCCCCTTTGCCTTTCCGAAAGTGGTAAACTTGCACTTGCTGGTTTTTGCCTTTATCTTGGCTTTGTACTTTCTAGCCGGAACAATCCGCACCTTGTCCGTACCCGAAATTTGCGTGCCGTCTTCAAGCGTGCCGGAGAGGGTTACCTCAGTGATCCCTTTTCCCAAAACCGAGTCCTGGGCCCTAAACAAGTCTTGGGTTCTAAAATGGAACACCACATCGGTATCCCCATCCCGGTCCACATCCCGGAAGCGGCAATGCACTGCTCGGGCCCCGGCGAACTGTACGCTTTCAAGGTCAATGCCCAATGCGTTGAAGGAAGCGGAGCTAAGCACAGCCACCGGCACAACCCCTCTGGATTTGAGATTGATGCAGTTCCGGTTCCCCCCCGGCTTAATGTCAATGGCAACGTCAACGTTGGGGAGGCTCTTTGCCGCCGTCTCATCAGCACCCATGTCCGGTGCCTGGCCGAGAACTCTCCCATCCCCTTCAAAGTCGAATTCCGGGAGTTCACCTTCCTGGGTCCCTGCATCAATACAAGGAGATCCTTCGCTCAAATGCGCGTCCCCGTACGCCACAAAAAGGGGATCACTGTCTATATTCCCTTCTCCGTCCCAGCCCCATCTGACATCACTGTAAACCACCTGGGGTTCGGAACCATAGGAAATATATATTTCCTTCTCGTCAGCTAAAGGATCGTTCCAGAGAATGGAGTTGACCACAGTGGGGAAGGAAAAGTTGCAGTATATTCCCGGCCCGTAAACCTCCGCCCTGTTATCGGAGAGGGTGCAATGAACCAGGCTGCCGTTTGAATTCTGAATAAATATCGCACCCCCGCTTCCTGCAGAGTTCCGGGTCATGACGCAATTGATGAAGGTGGGTGAACCAGCACTATAACACACCGCACCGCCCTGCTTCGCCGAATTGCTGTCAAAAGTGCAATCGATGAAGGTGGGTGAACCGTTATTGCAATACACGGCACCCCCGTAGCTCGTCACGGAATTGTTTTCAAAAATGCAATTTTTGAAGTTGGGGGACGACAAAGAACAGTACACTGCCCCACCCGAAATGAATTGCCCGTTTCGGACGGTAAAGCCGATGACCTTGGCATTTGCACTCTCCATGCTGGTGAAGAAAAATACCGGCCAGATCACACCTCCACCATCAATGACACAGTTCTCCGGCCCGCCCTCAGATCTCAGGACAATCCCTTCTCCGTTAAAATCTATGTCTACCTTAGTATAGCGCATGTATGTCCCGCTGGCGACCACCACCTCATCTCCCGGCACAGCCGCATCCACAGCTTCCTGGATCGCCGTGAAGCCCCCATCAGGACCCACGTGAATGATGCTTCCGAAAGCCAGAGAGGACCACAAAAGCCCTGTGATGGCCAAGAGCCACGCGATATAATCCTTCAGGTGATTTTTGTCTGATTTCATGACCGCCCTCCTTCCACCACCGTCTTTTAGGCATTCCAACACCTTTTAAAACAGCCGTGCTTCAAGTCGAAGGGATGAATCGTATAAGAGAGGTATCTGGATGTGAGGTAGTGTGTTTTCCTGCCGCCGGCTTATTTTTCTGCAAGAAAAGTGCCGATCTAGAGATAAGGAGAGGAGGTGGCTAGTGGCTTGATTTTATTAAAAAACATTTTAATCTCAAAACGGCATGCCGGTGCGGGTGTTAAAAGATAAGACACTTTTCAGCCTAAAGTGACATTTTTTGTCATTTTCTTTCTGTATCGGCCTATTTTGTGACGATTTGTGTCAGGCACACCGCCACCACCTTTATGGCGCGCCTGGGAGGACTCGAACCCCCGACCCGCGGATTAGAAGTCCGCTGCTCTGTCCACCTGAGCTACAGGCGCAAAATATTCAAGGTGATGAAGAGCCTGCGCGCAACAGCGCATGAGGCATGTTAAATCACGGGAGCGCGGTCCTTGCAGAGAGTCACTCAAACAGAGTTTCACCGTGGCTGACCTTCCCTGATGTGGCCTCATTATCCCCTCCGTTGAGCACTTGACGCAAGAGAAAATTGGTATTGCTTTCCAGTTGGCTCATATTCTCTGCGAGGGCCTTCAGTTGTATCAGGGTTTTCTTGGACCTTTCCCGGGATGGGATGGACAACTCCGGATTGGCCAATAGCTTGATCAGGCTTTCAAGGGTGGATGCATCGAAGCGAGTCATATCCCTGTAAATGAGGTCAACCCACTCCAGTTTGAGTGGGTTGGGAATACTGATGAGCTTGCCGATGATCTTCGGGTCTTGGCCGAAAAAAAGGGCTCTCTTTAGATTTCCGATGATCTCCCAAACCTGGTCCCTTTGTGCATCACTGACCGGAGATCGATTAAAAAGGTCCTTCCATCTTTCCTCGATCTGCAGGATGACCCAATTCTTTCCCTTGCCAGGCGGCAGCGAAATCTCGAGAAATCTTCTCTGCACGCCGATCAGATCCTTTTTGAGATGGTCGTCACCTCCGTTCATATTCAGCAGAATATCGTTAAGCGCCTCTATGGCCTTCATCTTCGGGTTCTCCTGCTCCAGTTTGTCTAAAAGGAGAGATTCCCATTGATCGCGGAGATACCCAATTTCCTGCTTCACCAATGAAAAAATGAGACCCGACTTTGTAATAGCATTCCGAAGGGAGTCAGCCAGAATGTTGCAGGCATTCAGCCGGTCCTTGGCAATCTGCTGCATAGCTTTCAAGGAATCCTGCCTTAGCTGGTAGGAAAGCAACTCTGTGCCGAGGGAACGGGAGAGTCTTTTGATCACCATGGTTTCTGGGCTGGCGATGCGAATCGTGTGGGGCTGAAAATGAATCTTTATCACCGCGACCACCACAAACTCGGTCCCATTCCATATGAACTGCCCCCGGAAGTCTTTGGGGTACTCCACGGATGAGTACATATTGAAGCGCAGGTCCGACTTCCGTACAAGAACGGGTTCCATGTGGTGGAAGTCTTCCCAAGTCCCTTCCACTTGGAGTCTCACGCTTCGCGTGTCGTGTGTAGGGTCTTCGGAGGTCCAGCTTTTTTGTTTCTCCACGCACCACGCAATGGCTTCAAGAGGACGTCCCGGCTCGTCCCGATAATCCAGCCACGGTCTTCCCGGAGGATTGTATTCTGATTTTTCAGGAAGCCCCCAGGAGATCTCCTTCGTCACGCTGTCAATGACGCCTGACGTTATTCTTTCAGCGATGAGTTCCGGCGGTTTTCCAATTCGATAGATGGTCCCCTTATAAGCATCCGGAAGACATACCAAGATTGTTTCAATCATTTGCTTACAAGCCGATTCCAATACCGGCTTATCGATTTCCAATGACAATGCTCGTCCCTCTGGAATCTGCCTTTTCGGCTAAGCGAAACACAGCCTGTTTGGGCTTGATAATTTAGACTTTTTCCAGATTTTGTCAACTTAAATTCCCGAACTAGACCTTGACAATCCCAAATACCGGTGACAGACTCCCATGATAATGAAAGAAAGCCTTCAAATCCAATACTTGCCTGAGATGGAGGATCCCCTGTTTATTGCCGGGTTCGAGGGCTGGGGAAACGCCCTGGACATCTCCAGGGGCATGGTGGACTACTTGATCCGCAAGCTGAAGGCCCGGAGTTTTGCGGAAATCAATCCCGATCTTTTCTATCGCTTTGATGAGCAGCGGCCTGTTGTGGACATCCAGGACGGTTTATTGAAAAACCTCACGCCGCCAAGCGGGATTCTTTATGCCACCCAACGCCGTCTGGTAGGCCGGGACATGGTCATACTCAAGGCCATTGAACCCAGCCTGGGCTGGTCCCAATTTGTGGATACCATTCTGTCTCTTTGTCGGAAGATGGGGGTCAGGACCATTATCAGTCTAGGCAGCATGTACGACAACGTGCTCCATACCGATACCGTCATTTCCGCTTTGGCCTCTGACAAGGAACTCCTCTCGAAATTGCAGTCCCGAAATATGATTGGCATAAACTACAAAGGACCCAGCGCCATTCATTCTACGATTCACAATCAGGCCAGGAAACAGGGATTTCAATCCATGAGTCTGTGGTGTCATTGCCCCTATTATCTGCAGGGAACAACGCACTTCGGGCTTCTGGCCAGATTGGGATCAGTCCTCTCATCGTGGGGAGGTTTCCAATTAGATACGGAAGAATTGGATGTGACCTGGAAAGAACTGATTCGGCAGATCGAGGGGATCATCGAAAAAAACCCGGAGCTCCAGGGCAACGTCTAGGCGGCGAGACCCGCCATCGCTCTTACCTCAGCTAGAAGCAAGGAGATGGCTCTTCCAGCCTCGCCCTGGATAAACACATCGGTGATGCTGTCTGTGAGGTGCGTTCTTTCCTTGTTGATTTCCACGATCTTGGCACCGTTTCGCTTGGCGATGGCGGGGATGGTGTTGGCTGGAGAGACCACGGCGGAGGTTCCAACCACCATCAAGGCCTGCGCTGAGGCGGCAAAGCCGAATGACTTGTTCAAGGCGTCAGGAGGAATGGCTTCACCAAAAAAGACAACGTCGGGTTTGAGTACTTTCCTGCATTCGCATCTGGGCGGGGACTCGTGCTGCTTCTCTTGAGCGGGATACTGCTTTCCACACCACAGACAGGACAAGGTGCTTGAGTTGCCATGGTATTCAATGACATTTTTCGCCCCGCCCGCCTGGTGGAGATTGTCGATATTCTGCGTGATAATGCAATGGAGGTATCCCATCTTTTCCAGTTCCCCCATGCCCGTATGGGCCAGGTTGGGTTTGGCTTGAGTGACGAGCTCCTCCATCTCCCGGAGCATGTTCCACACTCTTTCAGGATTTTGCCTGAAGGCTGCAATGGAGGCGTATTCCGCCGGATCATACTTTGACCACAGACCGCCTGCACCCCGGAAGTCAGGTATGCCGGACTCAACTGAAATGCCGGCACCGGTGAGGGCCAGGGTCAGCTT
>JARRRH010000237.1:0-5026 GCA_037380925.1 Deltaproteobacteria bacterium
CAAAACTCGCAGCTCTACGAGGATGTCCAGAAGGCTTATTACGAGGCCATTCTTGCCTTGATGAATTCCATGAATGCCAAGGATCCCTACACCGCGGGTCACTCTCAGAGAACGAGTCGTTACGCCCTCGGCATCGCTCAAGAGATGGGTTTGAGTGAAAGAGCCTGCAAGAAGATCAAGACCGGAGCCGAGCTCCACGACATTGGCAAGATTGGCATAAGGGATGTCATCATCGGCAAAAGAAATCCACTTTCCACCATGGAATATAACACCATTCAGGCCCACGTTCTGACTGGTGAGAATATCATCAAGCCCATTAAATATCTTCGTTTTGCCCTGCCCATGATTCGGCACCATCACGAGCACTACGATGGCACAGGATACCCCGATGGCCTCAAGGGGGATGAGATTCCTTTAGGCGCTCGAATTGTTGGAGCAGGGGATGCTTTTGACGCCATGACTAGCCAGCGCCCTTATAACAAGCCCCTGTCGTCTAATAAAGCTCTGGAAAAATGTGTTTCCCTCAAAGGAAAGCAGTTCGACCCTGATGTCATCGATGCGCTGATCCGTTTTGTTAAGAGATCAAAGAAAAGCAGGGCGTGATAGCCACTGACGGGTGTAATAACCGCTCTATGATCACCCCACACCTCAACAGGATGTAGCACCGTTATCCTCTGTCTTGATGGCTTAGCGTCCGGGGAGGAAATCTGGAGATAAAAATGGAAGATGGGTGCATCTGTCCGTTCGGAATGAGAAAGTATTAATGGTATCTCTTTCCCATCTTGACAATTTCACGGGATTTCAAGATGTTCTCAATCGCATCCAACATACCCTGCCATTCATCTTGATCCGGTGCAGCAAATTTAATAGAAGCAAGGAGCCGTAAACACCCTTTCAAAGTAAATATAAGCTCTTCATTAACCTCCTCTAGTGCTTCCACGTAAACCAAAACTTCTTCTCTATTCATTCAGTGAACCTCAATCAACGGAAAATGGGATCGCTTGAGAGTTATGTCTTCAGAAATACACATACGGTACGGATAGACAAGTACGCTTGATTACAAAGGGAGTTATTCTCGGTTCTCAGCATTTGGCCTGGTCTTCATTAAGAATGGTTTGTTATGTTCACCTTCTTCCCAGGTATTCAAAGCCCTGGTTGTTTCTATGTAAGCTCTAGCAAAGGCCGAGTCTTGCTCGTCTATACAGATCAAATTCACACCAAGTGTTATGAATTGACGCATCTCTATTTGAATTTCCTCGCCAGGTTTTGTCAGCTGTCCCTTTACATATGTTCCGTTCTTGCTGCACAGATCTTGAACGAAACATCTATCCCCTTCTCTTCTGATCTTTAGGTGCTTACGGGAAACGAAGCGATCTTCCAGCACAACATGGTTATCAGTAGAGCGCCCGATATAAACGGGAGTATCCTCCAGCGCAAAGGACTCACCAGCATTTGGTCCATTCAAAACATATACTCTATCCATGTAAATATACACCTTACGCTACGGCAACCAGATGGATGTCTGCATCCACGCTGCGATACAACACAAAGAAGCCGAAACCGTCTCAGAGGAAAATCCAGATGGCAATACCCCACAGAAGAACGCTGATAGGGAGTGCAAAGAACAGACCCTTGAAAAATCGATTTGGACCATCTTCTTGGGGCAGGATCTCTTCCGGAATCACTGACTGCACCGATAAAAGAGATTGTTGCTCATACTCCTCATAGGCTTCTTCAAAATTGTCGGCGATATTTACAGCTTCCATAGCTCAATAAGGATGCAAACTGAATGCCATGAGGCTGCTCGGTGATTCACGCGCAATTTCCACATAGTTTTGGCATCTTACCTACGTTCATGCTGAATTCTTGCTTTGAATTGGCACTGCTAACTATGACAAAAAATGTAAGTTTTCGAGCGGAAAATGTCATATTGACCATCAGTGGTTGCCTAATGTCGAGAAAGCAAGGCGATAGGTGGTCTCTTTTCAAAGAGTATTGGCGGCGAATTAAAGGCAACGTGCGATTGAGTATGCTGAGCGTGAGGCAAACTGATTTGAAACCCGGGATTTGGAGGCCGAACCCGATTTCACGTTCATTTGGGCTACCTTAGATGGCCCGGGTGGGGCGACCAAAAAATCAGCGAAGCGCTCGATGTCACCGTACAAACTGTTGAGCGGGTACGAAAGCAGCTCGTAGAAGAAGGACTGGGGGCGGTGTTACGCCGCCGCAAGTATGTCCAGAAGGTATCCCGCAAGAAGGTTGACGGTGATGTGGAAGCCCATTTGATAGCTCTTTCTTGCAGCGAAGCTCCCGAAGGGTACAGCCGATGGAGTTTGCGCTTGCTGGCGGACAAATTGGTGGAACTGGGATACGTTGAGAGCATTTCGCATGAAGCCGTGCGTCGGCCCCACCCATAGGCAAAATTTGAGCCTATCCCCAATGGTAACAGGTGTTCTCCGTGATCCCAAGACTGCGGCAGATTCCCTTGACTTTCTCTCCTTGAGGTAGCCTAACTTCAACCTCTCTAAGCATGCGGACGGTCTGTTCGGGGGTGAATCGCTTGTGTGCCATCCTGACCTCCTTCGTCTCATCAGATTCGAGGATGCTAACTCAAAAGCCTGACTCGTTTAAAGGGGTCAGGTCCATTGGGGACGACCCCGTATCGTTCCAATCGAATAAAGCAATGACTTTCCCAAAAATGTAATTTTTTTCAATTTTGGGTATAACTTTTTGCACACCCGTTGGTGCGGTTTTTGAGGCCTGCGTAACAAGCTGAAATTCGGGGGGAATAACAATCAGCCCAGAGGAGAATTTTTGGCATGGATGTTGCTGATACACAATTGCCCGACTAGTTGTTTTCTTGGGCTGCCCGGTGCGAGTTTAGCCTATGGACCACCTACAAAAAATGAGCAAATCAGAAGTTCATATCTTAGGACCCAATAAGTTGCAAAACGCACTGATGGCATCGTATTTACAAAGTAAAATAGGGTTGCCTTGCTTTTACAGCGAGGACATGAATCTGTCTTCAGCCCTTAATGGCGGCGAAAGGTCCCTTGTCCTGTGGGATTGTACTGGTTCCGTTGTAGACCATCTGTTGAGTCAGTTGGATACCGAGTTCGAGTCAGGATGCGCTAGAATCTTACCTGCTCTGTTTAATGCCGCTCTTAACAGAAAAGCACATAAGGTTCTTAGAGAGGCTGTCATTCGGGGAATCCGGGGAGTTTTTCTGGAAAACGACCCACCGGAAGTAATCCTCAAAGGCGTTTCAGCAATTCTCAAAGGGGAGCAGTGGCTCACCCGAAATTTCTTAGAAAAGCGTGCATTGGAGACAATGGATGTCATGGGTGCTTCCCAAAATATACCGCCCAGTCTCACAACCAGAGAAAAAGAGATACTCCTTTTTCTCGCCTCCGGCTCTTCAAACGAAGAGATCGCTGACAACTTGTGCATCAGCTACCACACGGTCAAAAACCACCTGAACAATATATACAAGAAAATTCAGGCTGAGAACCGGCTCCAGGCCTCTTTTTGGGCCAGCAGGAACCTTTAGGGTTTTCTGGTTTTGTGCGAATCTTCTTCAAAAAACAAGAACGCTATTATGTGCAAACTCTTACAGGACACAAACAAGGAACCATTAAAAACCCCTGGAGCGGTGTGAAATATGGAAGCTGACGTTTACATTCTCGGTCCCCGTAGGCTCCAAAATAAATTCATGGCTTCCTTCCTAGAAAACGCAACGGGACTGAAGTGCACGGATAGAAGTGAGTCTGATCTGAATCCTATTCTTGACAAGGAACATGATCATCCGTTTTTGATCCTGTTGGATTGTCCAGGAGGCGATATTGATTGGTTTTGGATTGCGCTGTGTATCGGGGTCAACTCCAGACGCAACAAGTGTTTCGTTGCTTTGTTCAATGTAACTCGTGGTAAGGGGCTAGAATACGAGGCCATTAATCACGGCGCACGAGGCATTTTTTTCGAAAACGACCCCCCGGATTTGTTAGCAAAAGGGGTCTCGGGTATTTTGAAGGAAGAGCTGTGGTTCTCTCGAGGGAACTTGGTCGAATGGCTTGTAAGGACGGAGAATGACAAGAACTCCTCAGGACAGAAAGAAGTCCCTCTTACAGTCAGGCAAACTGAAATACTGGCTATGGCGGTTTCTGGAATCAGTAACCCTGAAATTGCTGAGAAGCTCTGCATCAGCCAGTGTACGGTGAAGGCACACCTCCACAATATCTACCGCAAGATTGATGTCCAAAACCGTTTTCAAGCTGCAATTTGGGCCTCCAAGAACCTTTAACCGCTGGCCGGCGATCAAACCCAGTCCACTTTCCGCAATGTAGATTTCCTCCATTAAGTCGGGAATTTCATCGTCTCCATCAGAGGCCAAAGGTCCACTGCTTTCGCCGGAATCCTTGAGGAACATGCTCGGGTCTCATCAGAGGGTCAGGTCCAAGAATCCTATCCCTGATTTGATACAGGTGTTGAACCATGCAAGTCGACGTCGGAGCCTAGAGTATCATTGCATCCAGCTTAAAAAAATCCGAAGTGTTTATGCTAATGGGATTTAAGCGATAAGAAGTTAAGCAGTTAATATGCTTGATGAATCTTCCAAAGTGAACGCAAATCTCATTCAAGTCTGTGAGGGTGTCGGGTGTTTGGCACTTATTTGGGAAGGGCCATACTATTTCTCTGCCTATCTGGTGGATTTCTCGGTTTGATGAGTAGACTTACCATAGTGGATTTTGACTTATTTCACCAAATGGCGCTCATCAGGGAGGCTTTTAGACTTGGTTACCTACCTCGCATAGATCTCTTTTCATATACGCCAACAGTTACCCCTTTCGTCCACCACGAATGGGGTATGGGCATGCTGATCTATTTAGTTACCGTCCAACTGGGCTTGGGAAGCAAGGGATTAATCCTTCTAAAATATTTGCTGACAGCCTTTGTTGCCATAGGCTGCTTTCTTTTTTCAACCCGTCGAGGGGCTAGTCACACCGTTTTTCTCTTTCTAGCTCTCTTA
>JARRRH010000237.1:5134-6712 GCA_037380925.1 Deltaproteobacteria bacterium
TATTGAAGCAGATCGGAAAGGCAAGGCGTGGGCTTTTTGGGCATGGTTGCCAGTATATGTTGTGTGGGTGAACATTCACGGTGGTTTCCTGGTCGGCATCGGGTTGTTGATACTTTATGTGGGTGGACAGTTTTTCGTAAACTACCAAGAGAAAGGCTTTGTCGAGGCTTTTATCTTCACGAAACGCCGTATATTTTTTGTGGTTGCAACATGCTTATTGGCCTTAATAAACCCATATGGCCCTGATCTTCTCTACCACCTGTGGAAGGCAGTCACCTTAGAGGAGCGCACAAAGCTAGTCCCCGAATGGCGGCCACTTTGGAAAATTTCCTGGGCTTATGTGCTGGCGTGGTTTTGCTCTCTCGTTGTAGTTGTATATTGCAAGCCATGGAAAAGCGTAAGACAAATATCTGAAGCATTTATGATAGCTGTCACTGCATGGGTGTCATTGTGGCACTTTCGGCATCTATCAATCTATGCTATCACATGGTTGTGTTACGCTCCAGGGTTGGTAGAGAATACTCTTCTTGGGGAGACAATAAAGAAAGCTGTTAAGCATAATTCGAAGTTAGCAGCAACTATTGTCATTATTATTGGGATATTGGGAACCCTTTATGCCATACAAAATCGCTTCTGGAGCCTCCGCATTCCTACGAAGGCTGTGGAACACAACGAGGGGGTGCCTGTTTATCCTGTGGGTGTCGTTACGTACCTTGAAGATAACAGGTTTTCTGGAAACCTTTTTGTCCCTTTTGATGCGGGCTCATATGTGTCTTGGAAATTATATCCTAATGTTAAGGTAAGCCTCGATAGTCGGTTTGAAGCGGCTTATCCTGTCCAAAGTGTGATTGAAAACATAAAGTTGTACTCCGCTGAAGAAGGTTGGCAAGAGACTTTGACTAAATACCGGACTGATGCAATCTTGGTTCCTCGCTGGAGCAAGGTTGACCAAGAGATGAACAAAAATAGTGGGAGTATACGGAGCGAAACCTCTTCCAAGTGGGTTCGGGTATACATTGATGACGGTTATTCTTTATACATGAAGTCATGCTTGGCAAAATATTTTCCACAAACAGATAGACAGGGCGAAGCTATTCGTGCTTGTTTCCCCTGAGTGCCTGACACAAATCGTCACAAAATAAGCCCATGCAGAAAGAAAATGACAAAAAATGCCACTTTAAACTGAAAAGTGTCATGTTTTTTAACACCCGTATCGGCAGCCCCTTGGGAACTAAGATATTTTTTCAATAGAATCAAAACCTTACCTGCATCATAGCTTTACCCTCAGATCGGCACTTTTATTGCAGAAAAATAAGCCAGCGGCAGGAAAACACAATACCTCTCTTATACGATTCATCCCCTTCGACTTGAAGCACGGCTGTTTTCAAAGGTGTTGGAATGCTTAAAAGACGGTGGTGTAAGGAGGGTGCGTCATGAAATCAGACAAAAATCATCTGAAAGATTATATCGCGTGGCTCTTGGCCATCACAGCATGATTCCCCGTGAATCCCTGGGCTCTATTATCGACGATCAGGATTACGACCTGCTTTCGGGCGAAATTAAGAAAGTTAAAACTTT
>JARRRH010000238.1:0-6276 GCA_037380925.1 Deltaproteobacteria bacterium
CTTATGGGCAAGTCAACCAGGCCGAAAGTTCGGCCGCACAAGGGGAGCGGAAAACCCTCGCAGGGTCTATTCCGCCGCGGGGGCCCCGTTATGTTTCCGTTCAGATGAAACTTCCCCTCCGGGCCCTGGTTGCCGGCGAAACTGGAAGTTTTGAAATCGAGGCTTCTCTCAACCAGGAGAAAACCAGGGTGGCATGGGATCGGGATACCGCGAACCCCTTAATCATATGGATCTCCACTCCCCCACAAAGCGGGATCGCTTTCATCGACAGGATGCGTCCGGACAGGCCTTATCATCACCTCTTAGTAAAATTTAGGGCTCCGGAAACCGCTGGTTCACTGCCTATAAAGAGTAAAGTCGAGTACACCGTCAATTCCGGCACAAAGACAGGAGCGCACTCTTTTTGGCTGGATATATCCGCCCACCTCATTACTCCTGACGGACACAAGATTCATGACATGGGTGTAGCAACTCTGCCTTTTGAGGTTGACACTCATCTCAGGACCAAGCTCCTCATGTTGATAGTGGTTGGAATTGTAGTCTTTCTATTTATTGTGGAGTGGGTCCGCGTAGATGTTGTAGCCATCCTGATGATGGTTTTGCTTCCGGAGCTGGGATTGCTGAATGCCCAGGATGCCTTTAGGGGCCTTAGCAGTAATGCTGTAGTCGCCATTATAGGGGTTATGATTGTCAGTTACGGTTTAAACCGGGCCGGTCTGGTCAGCCGCATGATTCAGCCTCTGACGGGATTTGTCGCCAAGAGTCCGAACCGGCTGGTAACGACTTTTTCTACTCTAATTGCAGCCATATCCGGCGTTATGCAAAATACCGGCGCCGCAGTGCTCTTTTTGCCCGCTGTTCGGTTGCTTGCCTCCCGTAGACTTAAAATCCACATTTCCCGTGTGCTTATGCCGATAGGAATGGCCGCTATTCTTGGCGGCACCTTGACGATGATCGGTACGAGCCCTCTTATTCTTCTCAATGACACTCTGCCTCAGGGAATGCCCAAGTTCGGTTTTCTGGAACTGACACCTATAGGCATAGCTCTCGTTATCGGAGGGGTCGCGTATCTGTGTACGGCTGGAATGCGTATGCTTGCCAAGATTTCTGTAATCCAGACAAAAGGTTTACAAAAGAGCCTGAAAGGTGACACGCAAAATGAATTCCTCAGTTCCTACCCCTTAATCAATGGACCCTATGAGATTTATGTGCCTCAAGATTATAGGGCGGGGAAGGGTCCTCAGGAGATTCTGAACATCCGGCGGCGGTACCTGGTGAACATTGTGGCTTTTGCCAGGGATAACGGCATACAAAATATCGCTCCTGTTCCGAACAGCAGCATTCAGCCCGGCTTTGCGCTGTGTGTCTATGGCCCGGAAAAAGGTGTCCGGGATTTTGTAGAGGATTACGGACTGGTTATGAGGGAAGAACCACGCGTTTTCAAAAATACCATGTTTAACCCTTCCATAGCCGGAATGGTCGAGGGGGTAGTCTCTCCCCGTTCTACCATGATTGGACAGACGATCAAAGAAATCCGGTTCCGTGAGACTTTTGGAGTGACCGCACTCGCACTCCATCAGAACGGCAGGACCTATTACAGGGAATTGGCTGATCTGCCGCTGCAATCCGGTGACATGGTTCTTGTTCATGGAACGTGGGAACAATTTCACACTTTGCAGGATTTTCACCAAAACTTCATTATCATCTCGCCGTTTGAGGAGGAGTTTCACAAACCGGAAAAAGCAGGATGGGCACGACCTTATAACCCCATTCCTTTGTCCGTTTGCCTTATGGTGGGTGCCCTGGGTATGATTTTAAGCAGGGTTATGACGATTGGTGAAGCATACCGCGCGGTGGATTGGCGAACCGTATTCCTGCTGGGCGGGCTTATCCCCCTGGGGATGGCGGTGGATCAGACAGGGACCGCCCAATGGATAGCAAAAGGCATTGTCTCCGGACTTGGCCCGTTCATGTCGCCGGTACTTCTTTTAGTCATTCTGGCGTGCTTATCTTGTGGGGCTACCATGATTATTTCGAACGTCGGTGCCTGTGCCTTGCTTGTTCCCCTGGGGATTTCCTTGGCCAATCAAATTGGAATCGATCCTCGAGTGGCTGCCATTGTGGTCGGCATTGGGGTCTCCAATTCCTTCGTGCTGCCCACCCACCAGGTAAACGTTTTGTACATGGGACCCGGGGAGTACCGAACCAGGGACTATATCAAGGTCGGAGGATTCCTGAGCATGGTTTATATCGTAATCCTTGTGGCAATGACTTATTTGTTTTACCTCTAAGGCAAGCCCGGTCCGTGGTGAGGCTTGGTTTACTCATATTTTTATCTTGGTGATAACAGAATTGGTTTATTGTTATTTTCCAAAATCCAGCAGGCAGGTGAAAAATCATGGCCATCATAACCATTTCTAGGGGGTCTTACAGTAAGGGGAAGGAAGTGGCGGAGAAAGTGGCGGCACGTTTGGGCTATCGATGCTTGAGCCGGGAAGTGATTCTCGATGCAAGCGAACGTTACCACATTCCTGAGATCAAGCTGGTTAGAGCCATACATGATGCACCCTCAATCCTGGAGCGTTTAGGCCACAGCAAGGCCAAGTTCGTGGCCTATTATCAGAGTGCGCTCACCAGCAACGTGCAAAAGGATAATGTCGTCTACCATGGCCTGGCCGGGAATCTCCTGCTCAAAGGTGATCCCCATGTACTCAAAGTCCGAATCAATGCTGATTTAGCCGACCGTGTGCTAAGCGAGATGGAACGGGAAGGAATGCCGGAGGTAGAGGCTCAAACGCTGATTCTCAGGGATGATGAGGAACGGCGAAAGTGGACCCAGAGCCTCTATGGTGTCGACCCCTATGACAGCTTTCTCTATGATATCGTCATTCACATTCACAAGTTTACCGTGGCCGATGCCGTAGACTTCATTTCCCAGGCTGCGGGTCTGAAGCAATTCAGAACCACCAGAAAATCACAGCAAAAGATGGATGATTTGGCTCTGGCGAGTCAAATAAAGGCCGCCCTGATAGAGGCCTATCCCGGCATTGCTGTCACAAGCGATTATGGCAACGTTCTGATTTACCCCAAAACCGAAGGCCGGCTCGTAAGCAAGCTGGAGAGGAAGGCAAGAAGCCTCGTTGGGGAGATCAAGGGTGTTAGGTCCTTGGAAGTCCATCCTGGGGGGAGGATTCCTCCCAACGCTATTTGATGACTTTGCGCCCAGGCTAAAGAAATGCAGGACCATAAGGGCTGATTTCGAGGTAATGCGTCTGTCAGCCGGAGAAATCACCGCACAGATAAGAGCCGGCCCCTTTTGGCTGCAAAACAGTGCATTAGGGAGAGGCTCGTGTTTATGCCAAAGATAAAGCCCTTCCCGAACCGATCCCATTTCGTTCTGCGGGATGGTGTAGCAGAGTCCTTCCTGTAAAAAGACCGGCAGGGGTATCCCACGGAAAGAATCTGCGACCGGGCGTAAGCCGGCGCTTCTGATTTTTTCAAATTTACTCTACAGGAATTTCCTCGCCCTTTTTCCGGCGCGGCCATTCTATCTCCATCAGACCTTTTTCTACGAACCGGACTTTGATGTCTCCTTTTTCGACCCCCTTGCTTATCTGAAGGCGGAGCAAGTGAGAATCGGAAGTTCGCGAATATTTCACCCTAAAAGGCCTTGGGCCGAAAAATGCTCCCATGCCGAAAGGGCCTATCCTTACATCAAACAGATCGTCCCACTCATCCTCGAATCTCATGTCCCTTCTCCTTTGAAAGAATTTAATTGCCCCAAATTTGACATTAACGGGCAGAGAAGTCAAACAGAACTTCATCCAACCATAACGTCTCACAATGGTGTCCAAAATAACTTCGAAATGAGCTTTTTAATTGCATAAGTGTTTGTCTTTACATAATGGGCGATTTTACTTGCAATACAGGTCCCCTTTTTTTGCATCGCTAGAGCAGGGGCATGGAGATCTCTTTTCAAAAACGAGAAGGCCGGTGCCCGGCACACAGCGTAAGGCGATGCGTTAGGCGGGCGGAAGGCCTCCTGCGGAAACGGCCATGAAAAGCCTTCCATGGAATGGATTGATGATGGTCTCCGCCCGCCTTGGTGGCACCTTTCTGTGGAGTCTTTGCCCCATCCCCCTCGTTTTTGAAAAGAGATCCCCATGCCCCTGCAACATCCGAAACCGTTTTTGGACAGGAATGAACGTCTCATTTTGCGATCACCCCCTTCATGCCCTTCGATACAAGTGAGGCGACATTGGTAAGTATCCGGGGTACGGGGAGACCCCCAGGCGAAACCAGGTACTTGGGTTCCCATTGAGGTTGAAATTTTTCTTTGTACTGCCTCAATCCCTGCAGGTTATAAAAATGTTCTCCGTGCCGAAAGATGAATGAGCCCAAACGGTTCCATAGTGGAGAAAGCTCGCGGTCTTGCAGCCCGGACAAGGGTGCCATGCCCAGGTTAAACGAGCAGTATCCCTCCTGCTTTCCCCAGAGCATGAGTTGAATGAACAGATAGTCCATAACACCACTGGGAGCGTCGGGATGGTGGCGCATCAGGTCGATTGAGAGCTCTTGTTTGGCGGCCCCTTTCCAAATGTTCGCAAAGGCAATGATTTTGCCCTCTCTTCGGACAACCCCTGCTGAAAATCTTTTCAGGTACTCTTCGCTGAAGAATCCAAGAGAGAATCCTTTTTCTCGCGTCTTCTTCATGGCGAGCCAAGAATCTGAAACTACTCTAAATTCCGGCAAGGATGAGATGACATCGTCCGGGGAGAGGACCTGGAATTCACAGCCTTCCTTGTGCAGCTTGTTAAAAACATGTCTGAATTTTTTGTGAGCGGCCCCTTCCAGAGCAAAGCCTTCCAGAGCAACCCTGGCTTCCTCTCCTAGTTTTAGGAAGGCAAGACCGAGTTCAAGGTATAAAGAGAGATGTTCTGAGCCCACCTCGTAGAAAACCGGCCATCCACCGAACCGGTCAGAGGTCTCGCGAAAGAGCCAAAGAAGCTCGCGCCACTCCTTTAAGGGGCCGATGGGATCTGCCATCGCGACCCAGCTTCGGCCCTCTACCCCATACATGATGAAGGCATTTTCCGCCTGGTTAAAGAGCAAGGTCTTGTCTCCCAGAAGGGCCAGATAGGCGTAAGTTTTCTGCGAGCCTTCCACAATGGGAATGGCTCGATCAACGTCCGCCTTCGATGTAGCCCTCGGTTTCGGCGATGCAGGCCGTAGTAACTTTGCCAAGGCAAGACCCGCGAGGAGCACGATGGAGCCAAGGGTGGCACGGAGAAAACGAGGGGCATCACCATGAAGCGCAAACTGCCACCAGAGGCCTCCTGAATAGGAGAGGTGCTTATAGGAGAACAGACCGAGCCATAGGGAACACACCAGAACGAGAATGACAGCGGCCGCCCAAACAGGTGTAAACCTCTCGGCAATGAGAGAGCTTTTCCTGTAGAAATAAGCACGGCAGGGGAGAAGGGCGCCCAACACGATGGATAAGGCTATGGCCTCCTCAAAGTCGAGTCCTTTGAGCAGGGAGAGTGCGATCCCTGCTCCTAACATAAGGACAGCGAGCACGTAGGCGGCGTCCATTTTCCGGTAAAGACCTCTCGCCAGTATTATGAGCCCTATCCCGGCCAAGCTTCCAAGAAAATGGCTGATTTCTATGAGGGATAAGGGGAGAAATGTGTTGAGCCAATTCAGTCGCCATGTCACTTCGGGTGTCGCTCCGGAAAACAAAAGTATGGCACCCCCCATAAAGCTGGCAAGGGCCAAAATCGGAGGCACCACGAATGAGCTCCAATAACCGAAAGACTGGACGATTTTCTGGAAGGCTCGTTTTTTCTGAAGGATCTCCCGAGTTCCTAACAAGACCAGTGCGACGAAAAAGGGAAAGAGGTAGTAAATGCCCCTGTAGGCCAGAAGGGATCCGAGAACTTGGGAAGCAGGCAAGTCTGAGGGCATCAGCAGAATCATTGCAGTTTCGAAGACACCCAGACCCCCGGGAAGCTGGCTTATCAGTCCGGCCAACTGGGCAAACAAATAGATGGCCATAAAGCCAACCCATGAGAAGCCCGGGGGGTGAGGAAGCAGAGCGAAAAGGACGGTACCCGCGAGGCACCAATCCAGGAAAGCGACCGCTATTTGGGCGATAGAAAGCTTGGGGGAGGGAACAGGAAACTCCCAGGTTCGAATCTTGATGGGTTTTCTCCGAAAAATACTCAACACAAGATAAGCTCCGACTGCGAGGAGGAAAATTTCTCCCAAAGGACG
>JARRRH010000239.1:0-5766 GCA_037380925.1 Deltaproteobacteria bacterium
AAAACAGGTATATCCTAAAAGGACATATGTCAAGAAGAAAAACACCTGGAACAAGAAAGAAGCAAGCACACCCGAACCAAGCAAAAAAGGAGCGCTACATCCAGCCGTCAATCTTGCTTGGGCTGCTTCTTAAAGCATCCTATGGGTATGAAATTATCCAGAGCATACAGAGATTCGGATTTGTCGAAGGTCAAGCGCCGCCGGGGATGATTTATCGTCATCTGCGCCAGCTGGAGGAAGAGGGGCTGGTTTTTTCCGAATGGAAAACCGCAGGGACCGGCCCGGCGAAACGGATCTATCATATAACAGCGGACGGCAGGGAGGTGCTCGCCATCTGGATCGATTACATGAAAAAGCAAGCCGAAAATCTGAGCGCCTTTGTAAGAACTTATCAAAATCTCCGGCAAAGGAAGAAATAGCTTCAGGACGGTTGGGCAGACGTTCTCTCCTTTTCAGTTCCTTTGTTCCTTTTCTCGCCCAATGATTCCCAAATCCCTTTCCCATTCGGAGTCACCATGACCACCGCCTTGCTCCCCCAAAGCCTGGGGCGGAGCCAACCTTTGGTATAAACAAGATCCTCAGGAGCCGGGATTTTCGCATCCCGGTCAACCGAGACAACCATAATATTGGACCGGTGTAAATCGGACACACGGACCAAATCCGGGAGATCTCGCAATCGTCCGTACTCGATAAACCGGCCACTCCACCCCGAGGCAGTCAAACCAACGGCTGCAGCTGCTCCGATAATCCCTTCATTTGTCCCTCCGTGCCCGGATAGGTGGGAGTTAAGTGCCGCTCCAATAGCTTCCTTCTGGGTGAGGATCTTGCTCGTGCAGGCATGACCGAACGCAATCAGTTGGTGCAAGCCGCTGTCTTTGTCGCCCGCCACACATATGCCTGGATCACTTCCATCTAAAGCGTAACGCTTCACATGGGATATCGCCTTGCTGATCAATGTGTCGATGAAAGAAGGATCAGGCGCACTGACTACAATGCACGCCGAACTGTTGTGAGAGGTATAAGGAATCTTCTCGTGTACAAGAAGCTGCTGCCTCAGCACGCCTTCCAGACAACAACCCTCGGGTAATTCATTTTCAAACCATCTTGCCACTTTCCCGGTGCCGCGGTCAGCATCCGCGCAGTCCGTGTCATCTACCCCAATGTAAACGCGCATCGGTTCCTCCCATACTTTTTCTCCGTACCCATATTTTTTCGAGTGTTCCGGCCCTTTTCACACGCGGCTGGGAGACACAAAAAGGGCGGCCCATGCGAAATGATCCGCCCCTGTTGTTCCGGTTTTTCAATTTTTCACTTCCACGAGCTTCTGAAGGGAAGGCGGAAGCACACCCTTCATTTCCTTTGTGGGCACCCTGCAAGGGATAAAAGGGGGTTGCCCCATTTCCTTGAGGATCTTCAAGCCTCCCTCAGGGCTGAGCACATACTCCAGAAAGGCCAAAGAGCCCTCCGGGTTCGGTGCCTCCTTAATTAGGGTGATGCCGTAAGTACAGGAGCTGCCCGTGCGAGTGATCCAGGTCCCGGGTTTCTTTCCGGTTACCTTAACTTCCGCCTTTTTATAGAAATCATCATGGCGGTAGTTCCCGAGGTTGATCTCATCAGGAAGAACCACGTACTTCAGCTCGTGTTGCACGGCCACCGACAGGTATTCCCAAGCATAGTCCATGTTTCCTGTCTTGAGAAGGGAGACAAGCTCCACCGACTTGGGCCGGATATTCTCCTTCGGCCGGTTGGCAATCAAACGATCATAAAGCCCCGGTTTATCGTAGTATTTCTCGGCAAGCTGCAATACCATCAGACTCCGATATCCGCAGGGATCCAAGTTGGGATCCGAATGACCCCACACAACGCCTTCTCTAGCAAGGATGTCATACCAGTTTTGGGCGTTGATCTCATCGGCAAACCGGCTTCGGTCCGTGTAACAAAGAACGAGTTGGTTAGTCGCAAAGCGAATATTCCACTGCGCCTTGGCCGGTATCAGGCCCTTGTCGATTACCGCGTAGTCCGCGGAAGCCATGATGTCAGCCGGTTTGTTCAGTTCCGAAATCATGCGCGCCAATTTTGTGCTCCCGCCCGCTTCGCGGAGGATGTCAGTGCCTGGATGTTTGGACTCAAAGATCTTTTCCATTTTGGCAAACGGAACCGTCAAACTGCCGGCATGGAACACGATCACCTTTCCCTGCGCTGTCGCATCCGCAGACAGGCTTAATGTCATGGCCACAGCCACTAGAATAGTCCCCAATATGATTTTCTTCCATCTTGCAAGCTGTTCCATCCCTATGCCTCCTCATTTTGCGATTCGCATCTAAAAACGCAGCCTTTGCCGTCAATCCGTCCCACAACTCCGTGCTAGAATGGCCTCTTCTAGGAAAGGTAAATCAACCCGAAGCAGGGTATCGCTCGCTTTTGACATATGTCGTTTCTGATATATAGCCGTCTTTTCTTCTCTGTCAAGGGAAATCTGGGAGTCCAACCGGTCACGGGTGTGTGCAGTGTTATGTCACTGGAATGCCGAATGTGACGCAGATGTGCAGCAGCAGCAAGACAGCCGGGAAGACTGAACAAGGGGAGATGAACTATGTCTGGCCGTATGAGCAGCTGGAGCCGACCTTCCATTGGACCCTGGAGCGCACGGTTCGAGATGGGGGCGTGTCCTTCCCCCGGACCGGGGAGACCTATCCCGGCTTCGATATTTGCAAGCTGTGCACTTTCTTGGCTTTCAAAAAACCAAAAGAGATGGATGAGGCGCCGCCTGCAAAAGCGAAGGCTGCTTCATAGCCCTTTACATTTTTTATTCTGTCGCAATTAAGGGGACGGCCTTTCCGGTTTTAATGTCCACCAGCCCCTGCTCGGAGATCCTCAAGAAAGGTATAGCCGCTCCGGTGAGGGTGACCAGGGTTCTGTGAGCATCATCAAAGGGAAACCCCAGAGATTTGGCCTGCTTTGTGAATTCTTCGAGACGGCTTGCCAGGGCGGGGAGGGGCATGTCGGACATGAGACCGAATATGGGCAAGGGAATTTCTGCGAGCACTCTGCCGCCGGCACAAAGCACGAGGCCCCCCTGGAGAGTGCGGATTCTATTTACCGCCTCTGCCATGTCCGCTTCGTTGGCACCCACAACGATGATGTCCGCAGTGTCCCACGCCGAACTGCATGCCATGGCCCCTGTCCCTAAGCGAAATCCCCGGATGAGCCCGACAAAGGCCTTTCCCGGGGAAACGCTTCTTTCAATAGCGGCCACCTTCAACAGGTCCCGGTCCACGTCGGCCCGGATCTCTCCGCCCGTCACCGGCACGGAGGCCTTGAATTCTCTGGTCACCAATTCAGTTACCTGGTCAATAACCCTGACGAGAGTCTGACCGGCTTTGCCGGGAAAAGGGATTGCAAAGTCAGTGGGGTCCATGGCTTTTGGCAGATGGACGCTGTTCATTGTTTGCCGTGAGAAGGCATGAGCTCGCGGTGGGGTAACAAGCTTTCCATTGCGGGCGATGACTTTGCCCTTGCTCATGACCACTTCTGGCTTTACGGTTCGCACGTCAGAGAGGATGAGAAGGTCCGCCTGTCGTCCCGGCGCAATGCCTCCTACCGTGCTGTCGAGCAGGAAATACTCCGCCGCGTTGAGGGTGGCCATCTGGATGGCTTTCACCGGATCGAAGCCCACATCCATGGCCTTTTGCACTGCATATTCCATGTACCCTTTTTCCAGCAAGTCCAAGGGCCTGACGCCGTCGGTCACCAGAATGAGCCGCCTCAAGTCGATATCGGTATCATTGAGGGAAGCCATGGCACCAAGATCCGCCCGGATGCTTCCCTCACGGACCATGACATGGATGCCCACCCTCAAGCGCTCAAGAGCTTCCTCCGCGGTAATGGGTTCATGGCATGAGGAGATGCCGGAGGCTATGTATGCAGAAAGGGCCCGGCCTTTTGCACCGGCAGAATGACCTTCCACTTTTCTGCCGGAAAGGAGAGTGTCTTGGAAAATAGGCAGGAAAGTCTCCGGTCCCTGCAAGACCGCCTGCCAGTAGGACTCTCCAAGACCGAGCACATCATCTCGCAAGAGAAGACTGCTGAGCGTCTTCCTGGGCATACCATGGGATAAAGGACTGGTGGAAGCCATAGGGGGCACGGTTCCAAAGATCTTGATGGGCTGATCCTTCAGGGCCTCCAGGAAGTCGAGAATTCCTTCTTCCCCTCTAATGGGGAAAAGTTCAATCGTTTCCGTGATGATGGTCGTTGTGCCTCCCACCATGGCCCGGGACAAGAATTCAACCGGACTATAGAGGCAATCTGCCAGGTGAGTATGGCCGTCGATCAAGCCCGGTATGAGGAACTTTCCACTCGCATCCAGTACCGTGGTTTCAGGGCCGATGGACAGCTCAGTCTGAGGCCCCACGTGGGCGATCCATTCGCCTTTAATGAGGATTGTTTGGTCGTGTATGAACTCGCCGGTGTACACATTCAGAACCGTAGCATGGGTAACGGCCAAATCGGCTGCTTTCCTGCCGAGGCTGACCTCGATCAATTCTTGGGCTTTCTCCACACCCTCCAGGGCCAGCAAGCTGTATCTTTTCACTGAAGATCCTCTCCTGAAGCCGTCCTTTTTTAGAAGCGCAGCCTCGAAGTGCAGGCGTTGGTAACCATGAAGAGCTATGGTTCTCAAAAAAATGGAGCCGTCATTCTCGCTCTACTCTCTTTGTGCCTGTTGTGTTCAGTAACTTCACGTGCAGAACAGCGCTGGCAAACCATTGAGCGGGGATTGTCACTCGGAAGGTTTGAGCCGACCACAAAATCCAGGCTTCAGGACCGTGATGTGATCATCGTCAGGGTTGATCCCGCAGTTTACGCTCTCAAGCTCCTTTGCGCATCAGAGCACGGGGGCCGGCTTCGCACGATCAAGCAGTGGGCCGAGGAATTTGATCTCAAGGCTGCCATCAACGCCGGTATGTACCAGGCGTCGGACTTTTCGAAAAGCACGGGATACATGCAAAACTACGGGCACGTAAACAATCCCTACATCAATCCCGGTTACGGAGCCTTTATGGTCTTCAACGCCAAACAGCCCCACCTTCCGGATGTGCAGATGGTCGACCGGCTGCTTCAGGAAAACTGGATGTCCCTTATCGGAAAGTACCATTCCGTTGTTCAGAATTACAGGATGATCAGCTCCGGGGAGAAAAGGGGGTGGCCCCAACAGGCGCAAGTTTCCAGTGTGGCAGCCATCGGCATGGACAGGAACAATCATGTCTTGTTCATCTTGAGCAGGTCTTCCTGTTCGATCCATGATTTCATCCACGTATTACTCGGCTTGCCCATTCAAATCGACAGCGCCATGTATGTGGAAGGCGGTCCCCAAGCCTCATTGATCCTCAGAACACAGAAGGCGGCCGGGATGTGGATCGGCGATTGCCAAGGCGAGAGTTATCACATGGCACCGGGATGCCAGATTCCCAATGTCATTGGTGTGGTCAAGCGGCCAAACTAGCATTAAGTTGCAAAAGTTCCCGATATGTCATTTCGACCGAAGGGAGAAATCTTTTCCAGTGTTATCAAAGAGTTCTCAGTAACTTCGTTCCTTCGAAATGACACGGTTATTAATGCCACTAAGTGCTGGTGTCGCATCCCAGAAACAGCTTGAATAGGTTCTCGGTTGTTAGAAGGCCGTCGGGGGGTCGGGCAATAACAGACAGGCGTTTACAGCCTAAGGCAGGCCTCTTCTCTTCCAACACATCACGGTTGTGTTCACGCGCC
>JARRRH010000240.1:0-12537 GCA_037380925.1 Deltaproteobacteria bacterium
CCTAAACAACATGGAGAGGGTCCCGGAGAGTTCATTTCTGGAAGCCTACTCATTGGCATCGCCTAATAGGGAGAAAGAAACATGAGTAAAAAATTGTTGATCATCGGGTTGGCACTTGTCTTGCTTCTGGTCGTGTGGACAGGCGTTTCTATCTATCCTGACTGGTTGTGGTTCGGAAATCTGGGCTTCTCGCCTGTTTTCTGGACCATGCTTTTGAGCAAATTCGGGTTCGGTGTCCTGGTTTGGCTGCTTTTGATGCTCGTCCTGGGCGCGAACCTGTACGCGGCCAGGCGCTTAAGTCCGGAGAGCGGGCCGGGAGAGGGCTCCAAAGGTGCGGAGGCTTACGCCTCCCAGTTCGGCCTTTCGGGGAGGGCCTTAAATACGCTCCTTATTGCGTTGGTCCTGATTGTCAGTTTCGTGGTCGCCTCTAAAGGTTCCCAACAATGGGATTTGGTCCTGCGCTATCTCTACCAGGAACCTTTCGGCAGCACGGATCCGATTTTCAACAAGGACATCGGTTTTTATGTTTTCTCCCTTCCCTTCTACCTTTATGTCCGAAGCGGGCTCATGGTTCTCGTGGTGTTGGCCGGGCTGGTCACCGTGGCCTGGTACCTGAAAAACGGGGCGCTACAGATTGAAGGGGAGTTCGGTCAAACCGAGGGAGGCCAACCTTCGGTGCCCAAAATCACCGTTGCGCCAAGGGTTATGAAGCACCTGATTTTTCTGGCAGGGATCATTGTGATCTTCCTGGCGTGGGGCTATCAGTTGAAAATATATGGGCTATTGTATTCCACCCAGGGACCTGCTTTCGGTGCCAGCTATACGGATATCCACGTCAAGATTTGGGCCTACAGGCTTTTAATCCTTGTGTCCCTGGGTTTTGCCTTTGTCCTTTTTTACAACGCCTTTAAATACAGAAAGAAATTCATGTGGTTGAGCGGGGCCGTCTGGATCGGGGCTATTTTGGTGTTCGCCACCGGGGTTCCCATGATGGTGCAAAAAATTGTGGTGCAACCGAATGAATTGGCCAAAGAATCCCCTTACATCGCTTACAACATTGACTACACGCGCAAGGCCTACAATCTGAACAAGATCAAGGAAATCCGCTATGAGGTTAAAGACAAGCTCAGCCTGGAGGAGCTGAAAAGGCAAGATGCAACCACTCGAAACATCCGGATCTGGGATGAGCGCCCTTTGCTGCGCACCTACAAGCAGATTCAAGCTATACGTCTCTATTACGATTTCAACAATGTGGATGTGGATCGGTATCAGGTCAACAATCAATACCGACAGGTCATGCTGGCCGCCCGGGAGCTTGTGGTCAATCAACTGCCTGCCCAGGCCAACACCTGGGTCAACCGGCACCTCGTCTACACCCATGGCTACGGGCTGGCCTCGAGCCCGGTCAATGAAGTGACACAAGAAGGAATGCCCTTGCTTTTTGTGAAAGATTTGCCCGCTTCTTTTGAACCGGGCATGAAAATAGAGCGGCCCGAGATCTATCATGGGGAGAGAACAGACGAGTATGTGCTCGTAAAGACAAAAACCCAGGAATTTGATTATCCAAAGGGGGATGAGAACGTCTATACCTTCTATCAGGGAAGCGGCGGCGTGCCTATCCGGTCTTTTTTTAGAAGGCTTTTGTTCTCCATTGAGTTCATGGACCCGCAGATACTCTTTACCACGTATCTGGGCCCCGAGAGCAGGGTCATGTACAACCGCAGGGTTCACGTGCGGACAAGGCTGATCGCTCCGTTTCTGGATTATGACGCGGATCCTTACCTGGTTGTCTCCGGAGGGAAGCTTTACTGGATTCAAGACGCTTACACCACCTCCAACATGTATCCTTATTCCCGCAGGTCTTACGGCCACTTCGAAAATAAAGGGGTGAACTACATCCGGAACTCGGTGAAGGTCACAGTCGATGCGTACAATGGAAAGGTCGTTTTCTACGTCATTGACGACAAGGATCCCATCGTGAAAACCTATTCGCGCATCTTTCCGGATCTATTCAGGCCTGTCAGTGAAATGCCGGCCGGCCTGAAAAAGCATATCCGCTACCCCAAAGACCTCATTAAGATCCAGGCGGGCGCCTACACGAAATATCATATGGAAGATATTCAGGTTTTCTATAACCAGGAAGACCTGTGGCAAATTCCTGATGAGACGTATGAGGACAGGCGACAGGAAATGGAGCCCTATTATGTCATTATCAGACTGCCTGGAGAGGCGAAGGAGGAATTCCTGCTGATGCTCCCCTTCACGCCGTCCAATAAGGACAACATGATAGGCTGGGTGGCTGCGAGAAGCGATATGCCCCACTACGGAGGGATGGTGGTCTTCAAACTGCCCAAAGAAAAACTGGTCTACGGCCCGATGCAGATTGAAGCCAGGGTGGACCAGGATACGGAGATCTCCCGGGATGTGAGCTTGTGGGGGCAGAGGGGGTCCAGGGTCATCCGGGGCAATCTTTTGGCCATTCCCCTGAGCGACACATTCATTTATGTGGAACCGCTTTACCTGGAAGCCAAGCAGGAAGAGAGCGAAACGCTCCCCACAGGATCGGCTCAACGCAGAGGCTTTACAAGATCCCAGAGACGAGGCGGGCTGGTTAGGTCTCCACAAGCCAAATCAATGGCCGCGGCCCTGCCGGAACTCAAGCGGGTCATTGTGGCTTTCGGCAACCGCTTGGTCATGGAGGAAAATCTCGACAAGGCCTTAAGCAGCTTATTTGGCGGGAAAGCGTTGCCCGAACCGGTAGCCTTGCCCTCTACGCCGGAAAGGGGGGGTATGTCTCATTTGGGCGTGTTGGCTCTTGAGCATTGGAACAGGGCCAAAGACTACTTGCATCAAGGAAATTGGGCTGAGTACGGGAGGGAACTGGAAGCGCTGGAGAAGGTCCTGAAGCAGATGGCCCGCGAGCCGGGTCGTTAAAATCGCTCAAATCGTTCAAGGCGTAAAAATGGTTGATGCTGTTTTCCTTGGAAATACGAAGGAGGGCTTTGGCCCCTGGTGCCGGCGACAAAAGAACAAATAAGGTTGAGGGACCTGACCGAAGAAATGGAGCGGCACCTCGATCCTCTCGCAAAAGAAAAGCACATCATCGTGAGAACCCCACAAGAGTTTTGTCGTCAAAGAGACATTCCGGGAACCATCGTCTTTTCCGCTGCTAGAGACGGTCGAGTGCTTTTCAGCAAGAAGGGTTGGTGCAAACGCTATCCGCCTACGGGTTCCTACGAAACAAGAAAGCAGGAGATTATAGAGCAGGAATATGTTTGCTCGGCCCGGGACTTTCTGAGTCAGGCTGAAGCATCTCTTCAAAAGGGCCGCTTTTTTCGCTGCAGGGACTTCACCCGTTTTGCGGCTGCAAGAGCGATCAAAGGCATTTTTGTCAAATACGACAAACATCCTCCAAGGGAGACGGATCTCATTGAACTGATGGAAAAGGCGGAAGAACTGGAGCCGGATTTGATGCGCTACAGGGAATTCATGGGGGAATTGAACGGTTATTGCCCGAGGAAGCCCGACTCTGTGGAAAGCCGGAGAAGCGCCCACATGGTTAACAGGACGGCCGGGTTCGTGGAGGATGTCCTTTCAAGGTTATAAAAAGGGTGCATGACGTCCGCCGGAGGCAGGATGCCGTCACGCTAAAGAGGAGGGATTGAACATGGCTGTTGAAACAGAAGAGAGAACAAGAGATGTGATCATAAAAACGGTCTTTAAAGAGGCCTCATTGCGACAAAGGCAAGAGGAGGAGGCTATTTTGACTCAGGATCTCATGGATGCCCTCGAGGAATTAACGAACTTGCCCCGTTGGGAGTTGGAACAGATCGTGGACAGGGCGGTGAGCTCCCGTCACCGGGAGGAGGACACATTCCTTTCTATCAAGCAGCAGTTGATGTTCGCAAGCGTGGCGGTGCTCGCTTTTCTATGTGCTCCCCTAACAGTGGCCTGGATGTTTTGATGTGTCTTCCAGGGTGTGTGTGAGGGTGGGGGTGAGACCAGCATATGGCTCATGAGAGAAGGGAGGTGCCACGGTGAAGGCATTCAGCGACAGGCGTGTCCATCCCAGGATGACGGCGCGTTGGCCTGTGACCATCATGACGGATGGTGGGCCGGTGAAGGGAGAGACCATCAATATAGCGGCGACGGGAGCCTACATCCAATGCGAAGGACCTGTTCGTCGAAATGAGGCGTATAAGATGGTTATAGGGCTGGGCAAGAAGTCCGTAGCCCTGAACGGCAAGGTCCTTTGGTCCCATGGGAATATTCGCAGCGGAAACGACGAAGTGACCCGTATAGGGGTCGCCTTCTATGACTGAGCGGCCTCGAACCCTGATCTAGGGCTACTTTCTCCTCAGGACACGGCAAAGGAAATCCACGCATAGAGAGCCAGTGAACTGAGGAGGAGCAAGAATAAAGAGAAAACAGCAGTCAGAACAGAACTTCTCACGTCAATTCCTCCCGATTTAAATTGTAATCTATTATATGTACATAATATGAATTGTCAATAATTTTAATATAAGTAAGTCGTAATTAATTTAATATTATTGGCGGCCCAATGCCATTTGGCATTCTTCAGAAGTGGCCGCACGGGTTTCCCAATGGCATTTTAGTTGTCGCTAAGCCCTCCACCTCTGGTGGAGGACCCGCATAGGTTCTACCGATCCGGCGTCTAGAAGAGCTGGTATTTGTTGAACCATGATGCAATGCTCAGGGAGGAAGCCTTTTCTTGCTTTCCGAGGCTCCGGGCTGGTCTTTTCTGTGACTTATCTCCGGGGGAGTTCTGCCCCCTCCGCATTCCCTTCGACAAGCTCAGGGCTGCGGTTTCCCCCAGAGATAAGTCACGAAAAGACGGCGCCCTCTCACCAGTCACTTCAGAAAAGGCTTAACGACACAGGGGTCCATGCAGAGATTTTGTATCCGTTCACGGCTAATGACAGGTTCAAGATTCGCACTTATCGGGGGAGGCTCGTAGAGGCCAAAAAGGCGGCGGAATCCCAAAAGCTTGCGGATCGAATCATGGCAAGAATGATCGACATTCTCGCCGTGCAGGAGGTGGAAGATATAGACACCCTTCGCCATTTCAACAGGGTTAATCTCAACGGCTTGTATCCCCACGCCATCCTTGTGGAGGGGAATGATCCCCGTCTGATCGACATTGGTCTTCTCTCCCAACTACCAATAGGCGGAATTACCTCCTGGCAAGAGGCGGTTCATCCGGACGCCCCGGGGGAAAAGGTCTTCGGTCGTGACCTGCTCGAGGTACAAATCCTGAGCAGCACAAGGTCCAGGGTCCTCTTTACCCTGTTCAACAATCATCTCAAAAGCCATTATGTCGACTACAGAGACGACCCCGTTGCCGGAGAGGAGGCCAACAGTATCCGGCGGAGGCGCCAGTCGGAAATCGTAGCAAAGATCGTGAAGGCAAGGACACGGCCCGGCAGCAAGTTCGTGATTCTCGGCGACATGAATGACCCCCCTGATTCGCCGGATTTGGCCCCTTTTATCCAGGACGCTGAATTGAATCTCACCAATGCCCTGGCAAATCCGACGGAGACCCGACCGGCCAAGGCGGATACCCCGCCCCCGCCTGGGCCCGCATGGACCCATCGATATAAGCCCCGTGGCAAGCCTGCACAATACGAACTATTGGATCAAATCTGGTTGAGTGCGTCGCTGGCGAACAAACAAACCGGGGCTTGGATTGATCGCCGGACCAAACATGGGGGCGATGGCTCGGATCATGATCCGGCGTGGATTGAAGTGGATCTCTGAAGATGAAAAGCGTTATTAATGCTCTTTTTTGCTTTCAATTGCCGCCAGGATTTTGTCGGGAGTCATGGGGAAGTCTGTTATGGTGACACCGATGGCATCGGCAATGGCCGAAGCATAAGCCTGGGCTGCACTCATGGCAATGGACATGGCCGCCTCTTTCGCGCCGTACGGACCTGCCGGGTCACCGGACTCCACAATGATGTTGTTGATCTTCGGCATGTCTGCGGCTAAAGGGACCTTATACTCCAGTTGGGTGGGATTGAGACATCTCCCCTTATCCCAGAAGTGGTATTCGGTCAGCATCCCGCCCTGCCCCCCCATGGCCACACTTCCCTCAAACTGGCCTTCCAACACCATAGGGTTAAGGGCAAAACCAACATCCTGCGCTGCGCTCACTTCCAGGGTCTTTACTGTGCCTGTTTCCGGGTCTACCTCCACCTCAGCAATGGTCGCCCCAAAAGAAAAAGCTTCGGAAAGTTGGCCCTTCGGGTTCTTGACCCATTCGCGCCTTTGATCCACTTTTGGTGCATAGTGCCCTTCGCCGGAAACGGGTTGTCCTTGAATCAAGCCCATCCTCACGACCTTTTTCAAAGGAAGAAATTTGTCAGGGCTGCCGGCCACAAAGATGTTTTTGCTCTCCAGGGACAAATCATCAGGATTTGCCTCCATGGCTTTTGCTGCTATTTCAAAGAGTTTGTCGCGGGCATCCACGGCCGCCAGGCGTGCCGCATTGCCGCCGGCGAATGTGCTCACCATGGAGTAGGATCCCGGGTCGTTTGGTGTAACCTCGGTATCCGCCGTGATGAGGGTGATGTCGTTCATTTCCAGCCCCAGCTCCTCAGCCACCACCTGAACGAGCATGTTGTCGTTGCCCTGTCCATTGTCCACCACCCCTGAAATCAGGGTGACTCCCCCATCCTCATTAAACTTGATGAATGCTTGGGAACCGCCCCGAATGCCCAAAGGGAAACCTGTCTGCACCGAATTGATTCCAATACCTATCCCTCGCCAAGCAGGCAGCTTGCCATATTTTTCTTTCCATTCTGACTTCTCAGCCGCCTTTTCAATACACTCCGTCAGTCCACAAGAAGCCACATAGCTTCCCGTAGGGGTGTATTCGCCCGCTTGCCTGGCATTCACGAGCCTCATGGTCACCGGATCTACCCCCAGTTCCTTGCCCAGCATATCGAGTTGCAGGTCGATCCCGCAGGCAAAGGATCGACCGTGCATGCGGATCATTCCCCTCACAGGCTTATTCGTAAAGATTCTGTAACCATTGTAACGGACATTATCCATACGATAGGCCTGTTCCATGCACAGGAAAGGAACAGAGGTGGCTATGGGACCGGTGGATGAATAAGCACCGCCGTCCATATAGCAGGTGATGTCCCTGGCGATAACGCGGCCTTTTCGGTCGACCCCCGTCTTTATAGAGGTGACCAAGGCGTGTCCCATGCGAACGTTGACTGAGTTTTCCTCACGGGTGTACACGATCTTCACCGGCCGACCCGACTTCTTCGCCAGCAAAGCGCAGATGTAATCGGCAGGGGATATTTCAGATCGCCCTCCAAATGCGCCGCCGATGGAGATTTTCCTTACCCTTACCTTATGCAGAGGCATTTGGAGGAGGTTGGCCAGGGGTTTCGACTTCATATGAGGTCCCGCATTGGGCATCCACATTTCCAGGTTCCCTGCATCATCAAAGCGGGCTACTGCGGCATAGGGCTCCCCCTGGAAGTAGTTGTCTTCTGCGGCAGTAAAGGTATCTTCCCTGACCAGATAGGATTCCTTGAAGCCCTTCTCAATGTCTCCCACGTCAATTTCCACATGAACGTTGATGTTGTTGGGGTAGTCTTCGTGGATGAGAGGACCCTCCGATGCCATAGACTCAAAGGGGTCGTAAACGGCCGGAAGCTCTTCAAGGTCCAGGTCTATCAGGTTGAGGGCCTCCATGGCGGTATCCTCATCCACGGCCGCCACCGCAGCAATCTCCTCACCAAAATAGCGAACCTTGTCCTTGGGGAGGAGTTCCATGTCCTGGGTATAGCCAAACACCCCCCACTTAATCCCCGCTGTGTCATTGCCGGTAACGACCGCTTTCACGCCTTTGAGTTTTTCGGCCTGTGAGGTGTCCACATGAAGGATGCGGGCGTGGGCCAGCGGGCTTCTTTTGATCTTGCCCACCAACATCCTTGGAAACTTCAGATCACCGGCAAATTGTGCTTCCCCGGTGACTTTGGAAAGCGAATCAACCCTGGGTACTCTTGCACCGATTAGCGTATGTGCTTTTTTCATTCAGGTTTCTCCTGCATTTCATTCAGCATGCCCTAAGCTTCACCACTGTTTTTTGCCACGTCAAGGATCGCGTCCACAATCTTGGTATAGCCTGTGCACCGGCAAATGTTGCCACTGATCCCTTTGCGTACGTCCTCCTCGGTGGGGTTTGGATTCCGGTTCAGAAAGGCCTTCGCAGACATTAACATCCCCGGTGTACAAAATCCGCACTGGACTGCACCGTGGTCAATGAAGGACTGTTGCAGCAGGTCAAGCTGACCATCGTCCGTTCTCAACCCCTCCACGGTCGTGATCTCAGCCCCCTGAACCTCAGCAGCAAGGGTGAGACAGCTCCTGATGGGAAACCCATTGTACAAAACGGTACAGGAGCCACAAACGCCCTCGCCGCAACTCTCTTTTGTCCCTGTAAGCTCCAGTTCGTCGCGCAACACCTCCAAAAGAGTGCGATTAGGGAAGATGTAAATATCATGTTCTTCACCGTTCACATTGAGCATGAGGGGTATCTTTTTCATCATATTTGATCCTCTTACCTTTTCCGCCCCTTCTCGGCAGAATGTCCAAGGCATTTCTCTAATGCTTCTTCAATGGCCCTCTTGGCCGTCACGGCCGACATCTTCTTTCGATATTCAAGGGTGGATCCAAGGTTGTCGACCATAAAGGCAGACGCCTGGTTCCTCACCTGTTTTTCTGTTTCCTCCAGGGCATGCTTGTCATGAACCTCCTTCCCCACCAATCTACCTGCCGCCTCTTTGAGGAGAAGGGGTGATGCGCCGGCACCACCGATAACTAATCTTGCCTCAGAGATCCTGCCTTCGTCCGCTGCCATCCGTGCGGTTGCTGATACCAAGGCAAAATCAACAGCGGAACGGTACGTCAACTTCTGGAAACTGCTCCCCTCGTCCTTGTGTGGGACCGGAATCTGGATCTCCGTGACCAGTTCATCCGGTTCCGCCGCGAAGGGCGTCTCCCCCTTGCCTGTAAAAAAATCTTCGATGGGAAGGGTCCGCTTGCCTTTCGTGGAGTTCAGGACAATTCCGGCCTCCAAGGCCATCAATGCACAAGCACCATCTGATTGGTTGGCAGAGCCCTTCCTGAGCGCCAGAGTGAAGACTGGTTATAGAAAAGGCACCTGGTTTGAAGGCAGAGATTGCCGCCGATGGTGCCTCGAACGTGCTGTATGGGAGGTGCACCGATCAGTCTCGCCGCATCGGCGAGGGCGGGAAAATGGGTCTGGATGAGTTTTGAGTTCAGCAGGGAGCCGAGGGACGTCATGGCCCCGATCAATACGAGACCGTTTTCCCGGCGGATGTAGTTTAAGTCATGTAGGTTTTTCAGAGTAATCAAGAAAGCAGGCTCCATAAGTCGCTGTTTCATCCGAACGATCAGATCGGTCCCTCCTGCCATTACAGCGTCCTGCTCAGCATGGTCAGCCAACATTTCGAGGGCCTCTTCCACACTGCTCGGTTCCAGATATTCAAAACTTGGTAGTCTCAACGGGCTCTTCCTCCCTGTTTTTTCTTCTGAAGCTGCCGGAATCTTTTCTGTCCCGATCGACAGACTTCGATTCTGGCTTTTATCCGGTCTTGAGTCAGTAGTTTTCTTTCACATAGGACAGGGATTCCTCGATGGCGTTCAGGGCCAAGTTTAAGTCTTCCTCCGTGTGCCGGAAGCAGATATAGGCGTGGTGGTGGGGGGTAAAGAAAAACCCTTTGCGGATGAGCTGGGTGTAGAACGCCTTGCGTTTGTCTTTGTATGCCCCGGTTTCATCCTTGTCAAAGGTGATGTAAAACATGGGGGCCACGCCGGTCAACTTGGCTCCCACACCATAGGTGTCGACCAGTGCCCGGATTTTCCCGATGAAGCGCTCTCCCTTTTCCCAAATATTCTCGAGCACCTTGTCCCGCTCAAGGATTTCTATGGTTTTCAGCGCGGCGACAAATCCCTCGCTGTTACCGAAAAAGGTGGATGAAATAAAAAGCTTGCTTGCGGCCGCCGACATGACGTCCTTCTTGCCCGTTACCACAGAAATCGGGTATCCGTTGGCGATTGCCTTTCCCAGCACGGTCAGGTCGGGAGTCACGCCATAGAGCTCCTGCGCGCCGCCCATTCTGAGTCTGAAGGCGGTTCGTATCTCATCATAGACCAACACCGCGCCGTACTGGTCCGCCAGATCCCTCACGCCTTCAAGAAACCCTGGATTGGGCTCTTGCATCTCTTCGTGGTTCGGATGACCAAAGGGCGTCATGATGATTGCAGCGGTCTCCTTACCGTGGGCCGCCATCAGCTCTTCGAGTTTATCGAGTCTGTTATAGGGAAATTCAAACACGTCTTCGTAAAATTTCGAAGGAATCCCGCCTTTAATCTCCACGCACCAGTCATGCCAACCATGGTACCCGCAGCGCATGACTTTAATCTTTCCGGTATAGGCTCTTGCGATACGAATGCTGGCCGTGGTGGCGTCCGAGCCTGTCTTCAGGAAAATGCTCATCTCGGATGAGGGCACCAACCCAGTCAGCTTTTTCGCCAACTTGTTCTGGAATTTTTGTGTCAGCGTGAAACAGAACCCTTTTTCCTTTATCTGCTTACAGACGGCGTCATCCACCTCTTCCTCACGGTAACCAAGGATGATGGGACCGTAGCCGCACAAGAAATCGACAAACTCGTTGCCGTCAACATCCCTCAGACGGCAGCCTTTGCCGGTTTCAAGAAACACGGGGTATTCTCCTTCGATAAAATCGCTGGGCTTTCTGGCCCCGAGAACGCCTCCGGGAACCAGTCCGCATGCTTCTTCGAAAAGTTCCCGGCTTTTGGTAATGTTCAGTTTTTGCGCTTCTTTCATGGAAAGCCTCCTGCCTCCGGCGTTAAACTTCAAACATGGACGATATCTTCTCGGTCTGATGGATTCTTGCGCCTCGCTTCAAGAACGCCGCAAGGAATGTGTCCGGGTCGATGCAGCCCTCCGGAGCCGTCACACCCTTTTCGGTCACATCCCCGGCATTCATCATGAGCGCTGCGATGGATGCGGGAATGCCCGTCCCGGGAGCCATCCTTCCCACCATATCGGCTGTGTATACCACCTTTTTGCCGCCTCGCTCACCTTTGACAATGACTTTGAGACCCGAGGCCTGTGGACCCTTGTCTCTGCCTTCGGGGATGCTCTCCCAAAGCTTAAGAGTCAGGTCGTAGGGTATTACGGCCGTGCCGTTGATATCCCTCGGTTCTTTACTCAAGAAACCCGTATCTTTTTGTTTTTTGATCAGTTCATCCACCCAGAGAGGTATAAGGGCCCCTTTTATTATGACGTTTTTTACCCCTTTGATATACTTGGGGATAGTCAAAGGCTGCGGGTGACCCACGTACCGAACATGGCACGTCCCGAGGGGTTCCAAGAACTCTTCCGCCACTACGTCGGTCCCTCCTTCCACCTGTACCAGTTCACCGTTGATGTATTGCGGGATCTTTCCGAGGGTCATATGAAGACTGTGATCCCAGGCGGCCCCCGCAAGTTCGGCAATGGCCACGACCCAATAGAGGTAAATCTCATCAACACGGTCCAAACGATCCGCGTACCACTTCACCAGGACATTGTTGGTTCCGGGGTCCGATCCCATGCCCGTAAGAACCGTAATGCCCGCTTCTCTCGCCATTTCATCTATCTCGGAACCGAAAAGGGTTTCAGTCCCCTCGTAATCATCACAGATATCAATATAGTTGACCCGGGCCTCAACCGCGGCTTTGGCCACCGGCACCGCCGTCTTATAAAAGGGACCCGCGCAGTTGATGACAACATCCGAACCCTTGAATGTGCTCACCATGCCTTTATGATCCTTTACGTCCATCTTGACCAGGGTAACCTTTGCGCTTTCGCGTAATTTCGGTGCCAATCTTTCCGGGTCCGGATACAAGTCTCCTAAAACAACATCCGTGACCGGCTCTTGTTTTATCAGGTCCCGTGCCACGCCCTGCCCCATACCCCCTGCGCCTCCCAATACAAATGCACGCATATTTCACTCCTATTTTATGTCGAGATATACCCCATAGGGTGATAGGAAGTTGCTTTATTGACCGTCGAATATAGAGAAAATCTCATTGTTGGTCAATGCTCAAATTATCCCATATTTTGCATTCGCCTTGCTTGCCGGAAAACGATGAGAGGCCTGCCAAATACCCGTCCGAGAAAAGCCCCGAGGAGCTTCCACTCACCAGATGCAAGCTATCAGATAACCGAAGCCATAGGTTACGGCAGCAGCTGTTGTGAGCTTGAGGACTTTGTCGGTGAACTCATTGAGGAGGTGAGGGCATGGTGGCAATCAGCATCTCCTTGGTTCGCACCCTTGCCTCTGCCGAAGCCTTCACCCCGAAGCCCGTCGCCTTCCCTGATTTCCGAACTCTTCCACACGTAATTGAAAGAGTAAGCGGCATCGGAATGCCTGCACTTCATTTTTTCGTAAAATCGGAATGTGG
>JARRRH010000241.1:0-4591 GCA_037380925.1 Deltaproteobacteria bacterium
GGAGGAAAAGAGATGTGGGTCACGTAAAGTTTCCCGCAGTGTTCGTAACCCGGGTACAGCAGATTTCCCACCTTGGGAAGGCCGAAGGTCACTGTATAGTTTGCCCGGACCGCAACACCCATGATGTGACCTGTATCTCCGCTGATGCCTGATGGAATGTCGAGGCTGAGAATCTTCTTTCCGCTCCCGTTGAGCCATGGGATCGCTTCTTTGTAGATACCTTCCACTTCTCGGCTCAGTCCTGTTCCAAACAGGGCGTCAATCAAAAAATCCGCCCGTTCAGCCATCCTGCCGATTTCCTCCACTGAAGCGACCGGCCTGATCTCCACAGGCATGCGGCTCAAAATGTCCAGGTTTTTTCCAGCCGCCCCCTGGTACTCATTTTTTTCTCCCAGGATCAAGACTGTGACGTCTCCACCGCCGGAGTGAATCTTTCGCGCAGTCACAAACCCATCGCCCCCGTTGTTTCCGGGACCACACAAGACCACGACCTTTTTTCTCCAAAGGCCGGCTTCCTTGGAAAGAACGGCATACGCTCCATGACCGGCATTTTCCATGAGAATCTCCGCTGAGATGCCATACTGCTGAAGAGCGGCTCGATCCATTTCCCTCATTTCCGAGACTGTGGCAACTTTCATTTTTTTCTCCTCCTTACCCCCTTCCGGGCCGGTGAGCCGCTGCGGCGCTCTCCCGCCAGAAAGTGGAACCGCCGGCTTCGTAGCACTTTAGGCTTACGAAAGGCCCGTTGATAAGCCCGGGCATGGGGGTCTCCTTTCAAAAACGAGAAATCGCTGCCCGGGAGTTCGCATAAAGCCTTGGCTGAGGCGGGCGGAGCGCCTTCTGGGAAAATCCATGCAAAGGGTTACATGGAGTGGACTGATCAGGGCCTCCGCCCGCCTTTGTTAGCTCTTACCGCTTGAATTTCTCGATGCCATTTGTTTTTGAAATGAGACCCCATGCCCTGTAGGGGCGACATTTTTATGACGCTAAACTCATACCCGGATTCTATTCTATTCGCAGGACCTTTGCCCCCCGGATTTTTCCCTCCTTCATCTCGACCAGGCCTTTGTTGGCCTCTTCCAGAGGGAACTCCTGAACCTCGGGCTTGATAGGGACTTCAGAGGCTACCTCCAGGATCTGGCTCACATCCCTTCTCGTTACATTGGCCACGCTCTTCAACTCCTTTTCCTTCCAAAGATGGTCTGAGTAATCGATTTTCAAGAGCCAGTCCTTGTCCACATCTTCCTTTCGTATGGCGTTGACCACCAGCCTTCCCCCCGGCTCCAGGTGGCTCAAGGCGGCCACCACAGGGCGCCATACGGGTGTCGTGTCAATGGCGGCGTCCATCTTTTTGGGAGGGATCTCTTCAATATCCCCGGACCAGGAGGCACCCAGTTCTTTTGCGAAATTCCTCTCCCTTTCGCTTCTTGCAAAAACGTAGATCTCGGCTTGGGGATACTCGTGCCGGGCGGCCTGGATCACCAGGTGGGCTGAAGCACCGAAACCGTAAAATCCCAACACTTGACCGTCTGTAATACCTGTTAATCTTAAGGCACGGAACCCCACGGCCCCGGCGCACAAAAGGGGTGCCGCTTGGGAATCCGTGAAGCTGTCCGGAATCCTGTAAGCGAATGCTTCTTGAACCGTTGTGTACTGCGCGTAGCCACCGGGTGCATCCCGGCCGGTGGCCGCGAAATCCTCGCAGAGATTCTCTTCACCCTTCAGGCAAAACTTGCACCGGCCGCACGCCGAGTGAATCCACGCGATTCCCACCCTGTCTCCCGGCATGAACCTCCCTGTCTTCTCTCCTCCTGTCTCCACCTTTCCAACGATCTGGTGCCCCAATATCATGGGGAATTTCTCAGGTGGAGTCCTACCTTCAATCTCATCCAGATCCGTATGGCAGAGGCCGCAAGCCGAGACTTTCACCAGGATCTCGCCATCTTTCGGATCCGGCTTCGGCAAATCGGCAAGTTCCAAAGGCGTCTTGTTCTCTGAAAGGTTCCCTGTTTGATTTAAGACCATTGCTTTCATGACATGTCATTCCTTTCTCTTGATATTGGGAATTAACCAATAATGAGCATCTTACCAGTAGAAAAGAAATCTACTTAAAGTAAATGGGTTATAGAATGTATTTTATCCCCCTCCCCCTGGTCCAGCGTCTCCACCGTACCTTCGCCCTCCCCCCGCCTACCGGTCCCGCGGACCTGCTTGACACAAGTCGCTCGATCCTGGACTATAGTAAGGGCTATAGACTATGGAGAATCATTTCTGTCCAAAAACAGTTCACGATGTTGCAGGGCATGGGGGTCTCGCCATGCCCCTGCCTTGGCGATGCAAAAAAGGGACTCGCTTCAAATGTATTTTGGATGCCAGTGATGGAGAATGAACATGAATCTAAGACAGTTTTTCAAACCCGTCCCCGAATGGTCGGTCCAGGAAGTCCGGCAGTTTCTGAAAGACGAGGACCCGGAAGACTACAACCTGGTCGACGTGCGCCAGCCGCAGGAATTTGAGGCGGGCCACCTGCCGGGCGCCAAACTGATTCCGGTGGGAGAATTAAAGGAGCGCCTCAATGAAATCGATCCCCGCAAACCCACCATTGCGTACTGAGCTTCGGGACACCGCAGCCGTGCCGCTGCGTCGGTCCTCACCGGGGCAGGGTTTCCGCAGGTTCACAGCCTGCAGGGAGGGATGAAGGCCTGGAACGGGACGGTCGCTCGCGGCTTTCCGCAAGAGGCCATGTCTTTCTTTGCCTCCGCCCGGACCCCGGAGGAGTTTGTTAGCCTTGCCTGGCTTCTGGAAGAGGGGACCCGCAAGCTCTACGAAGGGGTTGCGGGGAGCCTGGATAGCGAGGAAGTCTCGGGTCTTTTTCGCCGGCTGGCATCAGCGGAGGAGCATCACAAGGACCTGCTCAGGGCGCTCTACGAAAGGCGCTCCGCAAAGCAAACCGGTAGTCGTGATTTTTCGACCCTTATCGCCTCTCAAAAGCCGGAAGAAGAATTCACGGAAGGCGGCGTTCCTGTGCAGGAGGCCCTCCTCTGGGTCAAAGGCAAGCCCACAGAGGAAATTCTCGAACTGGTCATGTCACTCGAAGTCAACGCCTATGACCGCTATCTCACCATGGAGAGGGAGGCGGAAGACCAGCCTTCCGAGGAGGTATTTAAGGTCCTGTCAAGGGCGGAGAAGGGTCACATACAGGAAGTGGGCGCGGTCTTTGAAAGGATGCTGTGAAAGAACCCTTCATCCTGCACTGAACTCAAATCAACCATGGCGCAGTGCTATCACGGAACGGGCTTTAACCTTGATCGGGTCCCCTGCCTTAAAGGATTCCTCTTCTTCCGCCCAGCCGATTCCTGTGTCCAGTTCCTTCAGCCAAAGCTCTCCCCAGTCGGCACCGGGAAGAGTGAAACTCAAGGGTTCATGATGGGCGTTGAAAATGATGTAAAAGTTGTCGTCCCTCACCGGCTCGCCGCGCGGGTTGGGATTCGGAATGGCCGCGCCGTTTAGAAAAACCCCGAGCGACTTCGCATAGCCCTGTCCCCAGTCCTCTTCGGCCATCTGATCACCTTCCATGGTAAACCACGCGATGTCCTTGACCTCGCTTCCATGGATAGGTCGACCGTGAAACCAGCGCCGGCGGCGAAAGACGGGGTGATCTTTTCGATACCGGATGAGTTTCCGACAAAAAACAAGGAAATCTTCGTCAGCGTTCTGCCAGTCGTACCATGAAATTTCGTTGTCCTGGCAGTAGACATTGTTGTTTCCCTTCTGAGTGCGCCCGATTTCGTCACCGCCCAGAAGCATAGGCACGCCTTGAGAAAGAAACAATGTTGTCATAAAGTTTCGTTTTTGGCCGGTCCGCAGGTGGATCACCTCCGGTTCGTCCGTCGGTCCCTCCACCCCGCAGTTCCACGATCGGTTGTTACTTTCACCGTCACGACTTTCCTCGCCGTTGGCATCGTTATGCTTCTCGTTGTAAGAAACCAGATCGCTCAAAGTGAATCCATCATGGGCGGTTATGAAATTGATGCTGGCATAAGGCAGGCGGGAGGTGTTCTCGTAAAGATCCGAGCTGCCTGTGAAGCGGCAAGCGAACTCTCCCATTAACTGATTCTCGCCACGCCAGAAGTCGCGTACGCAGTCCCGGTACTTGCCGTTCCACTCGGTCCACACCGGAGGAAAGTTTCCAACCTGATACCCGCCTTCCCCCACATCCCAGGGTTCGGCAATAAGCTTGACCTGGCTGATGACGGGGTCTTGCTGTATGAGGTCGAAAAACGCCGACAGGCGGTCCACATCATGCAGTTCCCGCGCCAGCGTGGCCGCCAGGTCGAAACGGAAACCGTCCACGTGCATCTCCAGCACCCAGTACCGAAGCGAATCCATGACAAGTTGCAGCACGTGGGGGTTACGCATGTTCAGGCTGTTGCCTGTGCCGGTGTAATCCGTGTAATAGCGCCGATCATCGGCAAGGCGGTAATAATAGGCGTTATCGATTCCCTTGAAGCAAAGCATGGGACCGAGATGATTCCCCTCTGCCGTGTGGTTGTACACCACATCCAAAATCACCTCTATGCCGGCCTGATGA
>JARRRH010000242.1:0-4911 GCA_037380925.1 Deltaproteobacteria bacterium
GTGATGGTCCCTTCAGCCAGTACCCCGGTGAAGGAACGGGGGATCAGTTTTGGAGGCGGGGAATGGGGATAAAGCCACACCACCGGTGTGCTTACTTCCCCCATGGTCCCGAGGTGCAAATGGGCCATGGTAATGTTTTTAATGTTGTGAACCTTCAGAACGTAATGTAATTGCGTTTCGTCTTCATTGGGCGTAAAGGTGGCTTCTGCCATCATGGCGCGGCCTCCATAGGTGAGCACGCAGTGAAGCCCCTCTTGGTGAGAAGAAGCATGAACGCCAAGCCCGAATGATCCGGCCGCGACCAAGGATGTGAGAATGAGACTCCAGGATCGTGCTGACATTGAACCGTCTCCTTTCAAGGCCCTCTGTTTTGAGGCTCTTTCCGGCGGAAAGGCCTTTCAGGTTCCAGCATTTCCTTTACCATGGACTACTTTTGTAGCGCATAGGTTTTTCATTGACAGCTTGCTTCAGATGATGGTCGGAACCACCGTGGAAGTTTCCTCTTAAGTCTTCAGCGATTAAAGAGGGCGTCTTAAAGAATTGGAAGGTTCGCAAATTGCCAAACGCTCAGGCTCTAAAATGGAGACCCGGTAAAATTCATTAGCAACTCCTATTGAAACAGTCAAGAAAGAACTTCTTGCCACCAAGGGAAATTGCTGTATGAATCAATGCAATCGCCGTTAGCACATAGAGTACATGGGTTGGCCGTTTGAAGAAGAATGGTGGGACAGAAATCCCTTCGCTGTGGCTGGCGATGGACTGATTCCGGACCGTCTGCAAAAGCCAGAAGGTGATATCCCAGTGGGGCGACCTTGCCGACACATATTATAGGCACCGGACCAGATAAAGGCCGCGGCCCTCGCGATCAGTACGAGAACTCCGATTGCAAAACAGAAAATAAAGCTTTCCGTGTGAAACCCGGTTTTTGAGCTGGACCGAAAAGAGAAGGTGGATTCCAGCATTCAAGGACAAAGAGCGGTTCCGGAAGCCCAAAAAGTACCATCGCCCTGTTCTCGAAAGCTCATTTGACCACCTTTATGAACTGTGCATTAATCGCCACGATCACCGTGCTTAAGCCCATGAGCACCGCACCCATGGCAGGGCTCAGGAGGATGCCCAATTTGTAAAGCACGCCGGCGGCAAGGGGAATGGCAAAGGTATTGTAGCCTGTGGCCCAGGCGAGGTTCTGGATCATCTTTCTGAACGTCGCACGCGAAAGACCGAGCAGCGCCACGGCGTCGAGGGGATTGCTCTTTACAAGAACGATATCCGCCGTCTCCACGGCCACGTCGGTCCCTGCGCCGATGGCGATCCCCACATCCGCCTGTGCAAGGGCAGGCGCATCATTGACCCCATCCCCTGTCATAGCGACAATCAGTCCCCGGGACTGAACTTCCTTGACTTTCTCTGCCTTATCCTGCGGCAGGACCTCCGCGAAATACTCATCCAGCCCGATTTCGTCGGAAACCCATTTGGCCACAAGCTTGTTGTCTCCGGTCAGCATCATACAACGGATGCCCATCTCCTTGAGTTTCGAAATCGCCTCCTTGGATTCCTCCCTGACGATGTCTGCAAGAGCGATGGCTCCCTTGATCTCACCGTCGATCATGACGAAAACGACGGTCTTGCCCTGGGCGTGGAGTTTTTCGATTCTTTCGTCGTTAAGGGTGACATTCTTTTCCCTGAGGTAGCCCGGGCTGACCACCTTCACATCCTTTCCCTCGACTTTACCTTCCGCTCCTTTCCCGGTGATCGCTTTGAAATTTTCCACCCTCGGGGGTTTTTCCACCGAAGCGGCAATACCCTTGGCGATGGGGTGCTCGGAATGGGTTTCGATGGCGGCGGCATATTTGAGGAGGTCTTTGTCATTCATGCCTTTTGCCAGGGTGACGGTGTCGCTCACTCCGAACTGGCCTTTGGTGAGGGTCCCTGTCTTGTCAAAGATGATAGCCTGGATGTTCCGGCCCTTTTCAAAGGCCGCCCTGTTTCTTATCAGAAGACCGTTGCCTGCGGCCAATGCAGTAGAAACAGCCACGACAAGAGGAACCGCAAGCCCTAAAGCGTGAGGGCACGTGATAACCATCACGGTAACCATCCGCTCAAGGGCAAAGGCAAAATCCCTGTGCATGAGGGCCAACCAGATAAAAATGGTTATGGCACCGCCCGCAAGAGCGACGATAGTCAACCAGAGGGCGGCTCTGTTTGCCAGGTCCTGTGTTTTCGACTTGCTCTCCTGGGCCTGCCTGACGAGTTCTATGACCTGGGAAAGAAAGGAGTCTTTGCCGGTTTTCTTGACCTCAACGGTAATGGAACCTTCGCCGTTGATAGAGCCACCTATAACCTTGGCTCCCACCTGTTTGGTCACAGGTTTTGACTCTCCTGTGAGCATGGCTTCATTCACGGATGTTTGCCCTTCCACCACGTCGCCGTCTACGGGGACCTTGTCTCCGGGCTTTATGAGGACCCTGTCCCCTGATCCAAGCTCATCCAGAGATACCTCCCTTGTGCTGCCGTCGGGCATAAGTTTATGCGCGCTGGAAGGCATGAGCTTGGCAAGTTCCTCAAGGGCCCTGGACGCCCCCATGATGGATTTCATCTCAATCCAGTGGCCTAGAAGCATGATGTCAATCAGGGTCGCAAGTTCCCAGAAAAAAATTTTCCCCTTCAGGCCGAATACAACAATGCTGCTGTACACGTAGGCCGTTGTGATCGCTATGGCAATCAAGGTCATCATGGCGGGCTGCATTTTCGCCAGCTCCTCGAAGAGACCTTTCAGAAAAGGCCAGCCGCCGTAAACGAAGACGAAGGAGGAAAGAGCCCAGAGAACATACGCGTCCCCCGGAAACCTCACCACTTGCCTGAACCCCAGGAACGACTGGATCATAGGAGACAAGAACAGTATAGGGATGCTCACGATGAGAGATATCCAGAAACGTCTTCTGAAATCTGCGACCATATGAGCATGATGGTCTCCTCCTCCAGGACCGCTATGCGCCATGTGCGCCATTCCCTTGTGTTCTTCGTGTTTCTCATGCATCTCATGCCTGCCGTGCTCCATTCCGTGCATTCCTTCGTGGGTTTCATGGCCCTGATGCATCTCATGGCCTTTATCCATATGTTCCATTTATTAACCTCCAACAAAAGGAATGACCGACAGGATCTTGAACCGGTTGTGTTGCGGGAGCCGGCTGTTTATTCCGCCTCCCCCAGGGAGATGTAAGCAAAGCCCCCATGGAGTTCAATGAATGACACCTCCGTCAGGTACTTCCTGATGGACTCCCAAGGGCGCCTGTCCATAAGATCAGCGCTGACGCCGAAGGGTTTTGTGATAAAAATCGGAAGCCGGACCACCAGAGAGGGAACGTTTGTGGCTTCTTGAGGTCGAAAATGACAAAGCGACCACCTGGGGCCAAAGCCTCAGCCCCTTTTCTGATGACCTCGTCAAATTCGGACACGAGAGTGATCTTTACGACCGAATTCTTTCAGACGAGGTCTCTTTTCTTTTCCTCAAATTCCTCTTTATTGATCTCTCCCCGGGCATAGCGCTCCTTAAGGATGTCAAGCGCTCTGTTCGAAGAACCGGTCCATCCTTGGCTTGAATGGCCCTTCGTGCTCTGCACAAGCCACCTGATCAGAAAAACCACCGCCACGATGATGAGGACCCAGAATACGATCATAAAAATCCCTCCGAACCACCCCCCGCCAAAGCCGCCCATCATTCCAGGCCCCATAGGATATCCGCCATATCCCCGATATTGTGCAAACGCATCGCCGCCATAAGCGAGGGAAAGGAATAAAAAGGCTACCGCAACCCAAAGTTTCTTAAGTCTCATAACTGCTCCTCTCTCAAATGAAGTCTCTTATCTCAGTTGATCTGAGTTTTGTGATTCGCAACAGCTGTTTTAAGAAGAAAGCGTTGCTCCTAATCCTCCCGTTTAATAAGCTGGTGCCATCCGCCCCGTGTCCTTATTCACCAGAATTTTGTCTACGAGAGATCCATCTTTGGTTTCAATATTCACGACGTAGTCGTTGCCTTTCTCCTCGATCTTCCCGACTTTGAGGTTGGGGTTTCTGGTGGATTTCAGATAGTTTTCGACTTCCTGTTTGGCCTGCTGCTCATCTAAGGGCTTGGGAGGTTTCTGATATTGTTGTGGACCGTATTGGCCGCCATACCCAGGTCCCATACCGTAGCCTCCATAACCTCCGCCCATACCGGGACCCATACCGTAGCCGGCACCGGGCCTTCCCTGAGTAGGACTTCCGAGAACAGTGACAAGGTATTGATAGAGGTCTCTTGCCTGCTCATCGGAGATCCTTTGCGGCGGAAAGGCCGGCATAGGACCCTGGGAGCCATCCGGCATTGCAGGATGACGAATGTAGGCCAAAAAGGTATTGAAATCCGCTAACTGAGGGGCGCCTCTCAAGGGGAAGTCAGGATAGATAAGGTTACCTCCCTGGGCATGGCAACTCACGCAATTCATTCTGAATATCTCTGCTCCCTGTCCCTGCGCTTGAAAGGGCTGTCTCTGATATCCCCGGCTCTGGCCCGGCCCCATCATCCCGCCGCCCATCATGCCGCCGCCCAGGTGCGCCAACACAAGCCGGCCTCCGGGAAAGTTCTGTGTCATTCAAAAAGCTCTTAAGTTTCAAGTGTTACTCACCGATCAATACGCGGAGCGCATCCAGCCTGTATCCTTGTTTACCAGGAGCTTGTTCACCAGCGACCCATCCTTGGTTTCAATATCCACCTCGTAGTCATTGCCTTTTTCCTCAACCTTCCCCATCTTGAGGTTGGGATTTCTCGTGGATTTCAGGTAGTTCTCCACCTCTTGCTTGACCTGCGCTTCGTCCAAAGGCTTGGCGGGCTGCTGGTACTGCCTGCCATATTCGTATTGAGGCCCGTAACCATAC
>JARRRH010000243.1:0-4572 GCA_037380925.1 Deltaproteobacteria bacterium
GCGCAAGGCAGCAGTGTCAAATTCCAAAGCCCAAATGTCAAATCTTCACCCTGTTGAATAATCAGGTTCTTGGCTTTGCCTGGTTTCGAATGGCTTTTCTTTATTCGTACTGATTTGCGTTCACTGGGAACTACGTATTCAACAGGGCAAGTGTTAAATGACAAAAGGTCGACCTTGTGCTCTCTTTGGATTTGGGATTTTGTCATTTGTCATTCTAAGCGTGTCTGAGTTGTCGCTTTTGTTCTTAACCCATTACTCCGATATTCCACGTCTTCGGGAGGTTGTTATGGCTGAGGTCGTAAATGTCAAGAACATCGGACTGCGCGGTGTGACGGTTGCCGACACCAAAGTCAGCTTTATCGACGGGCAAAAGGGGGTTCTCATCTATCGGGGTTACAGGATCGAACAACTGGCTGAGAACTCTACTTTCCTGGAGGTCGCCTACTTGCTTTTGAATGGGTTCCTGCCGAAAAAGAAAGCCATGGCGGAGTTTGAGCAGGCGGTGCTCGCCGCCAGGCAGGTCCCTGAATTTGTTCAGGAGAGCCTTGCCGGTTGGCCCAAGGATGCAAACCCCATGGACGTGCTTCAGGCTTCCGTGCCTCTGCTGGCAATGGCTGATCCCGATGTAAAGGAGGATACGAGGGAGGCAAACATGCGCATGGCGATTCGACTCATTGCGCGTCTGCCCGTTTTGGTCGCAGCCTGGCACAGGATCAGACAGAATCTGGATCCCCTTGCCCCGGATGAATCCCTTTCCCATGCGGCCAATTTTCTGTGGCTCCTCCAGGGCAAGAAACCGGACAGGGAAACGGCTCGAGATCTGGATACCTGCCTCCTTCTTCATGCGGACCATACTTTCAATGCGTCCACCTTTGCCTGTCGTGAGGTGGTTTCTACCAAAGCGCACATGTACGCCGGGGTAACTGCCGGTATTGGAGCCCTTTCCGGAAGCTTGCACGGCGGTGCCAATGCCCAAGTGATGAAAATGCTTCTTGAGCTGGAATCGGAAAAAGACATACCGGCATGGGTCAACAGCCGTATAGACAGGGGTGAAAGAATTATGGGGATGGGCCATGCCGTTTACAAGACCATGGATCCGAGGGCCAGGTTTCTGAAAAACATGGCTCGGAGATTGGGCGAGAAAACAGGCCAAGAGAGATGGCATGAACTCTCCTTAGCCATTGAAAAGGCGGGCCTTGAAGCATTCGCAAAAAGAGGCAAAACGGACATACAGCCCAATGTCGATTTTTTCAGCGCGCCGGTTTACCACATCATGGGAATTCCCAGGGATCTCATGACCACTGTCTTTGCCGTCTCCCGGGTGGCCGGTTGGTGCAGCCACATCATTGAAGAGAAATTTGCTGAAGCTCAGGAAAAGCCGGCCCTCTATCGGCCAAAGGCGGAGTATGTGGGGCAGTACTGTGGCTTGATGGGTTGCGAGTATGAACCCGTGGAAGAGAGAAAATAGGAGGATAACATGAAACAGCGCAGGGAGCAGGACAGCATGGGAGAAATCCTGGTGCCTGAGGAAGCCTATTACGGTGCCCAGGCGCAGCGGGCATCTGAGAATTTTACCATCAGCGACCTCAGGTTCCCTAGGGCCTTTATCAGGGCTCTGGGTCTGATCAAGAAGCATGCGGCGCAGGTCAATCGGGACCTCGGTCTTTTGGACTCTTCGTTGGCCGACGCGATCATCACGGCCGCCCAGGAGGTGGCGTCGGGCGACCGGGATGACCAGTTCGTGGTGGACGTGTTCCAGACTGGTTCAGGGACTTCGACCAATATGAACGCCAATGAGGTGATTGCCGGAAGAGCGAATGAACTCCTTGCGGGCAAGCGGGGGGGCAAATCCCCGGTTCATCCCAACGATCACGTGAACATGGGACAGTCAAGCAATGATGTCATACCTTCTGCAATTCACATTGCCGCCATGACCGAGATCCGAAACCACCTCCTTCCCTCCTTGGATCTTCTGGCAAGGCGAATCCGGGAAAAGGCCACGGCCTTCGGCAGTGTGACAAAGATCGGTCGAACACACCTTCAGGACGCAGTCCCTATCACTTTAGGCCAGGAATTCGGCGGGTATGCGAGGCAAATAGAGTTAGCCATGGTTCGCATTGAGACTGTGGAACCCAGGCTGTGCGAGCTTGCGCTCGGAGGGAGTGCTGTGGGAACGGGTTTGAATACCCATCCTGAATTTGCTGCAAAAGTAATCGGGGATATTGCGGAGGAAACGGGGTGTCCCTTTAAAGAGGCGGTCGACCATTTCGAAGCCCAGGCTGCCCAGGACGGAGCAGTAGAACTCAGCGGAGCCCTCAAAACAGTGAGCGTAGGGCTTGTAAAAATCGCAAACGACATGCGCTGGCTTTCATCCGGACCGCGGTGCGGGCTGGGTGAAATCCAATTGCCGTCCCTTCAGCCCGGCTCCTCCATCATGCCCGGTAAAGTGAATCCCGTGATTCCCGAGGTGGTTGTTCAAGTGGCGGCTCAGGTGATCGGCAACGACGTCGCCGTGACCTTGGGAGGGCAAGGAGGGAATTTCGAGCTCAATGCGATGCTTCCCTTGATGGCGTACAATCTTCTCCAGTCCATTGCCTTGCTGGGCGCCGCTGCCAAGGCTTTTGCCGAAAAGTGTATCCAAGGCATAACAGCCAATGAGGAGAAATGCACGGCCAATTTGGAACGGAGCTTGGCTTTGGCAACGGCCTTTGTGCCTCACATCGGCTACGACAAAGCCGCGTCTTTGGCAAAAGAGGCCTATACCACCAACAAGACGGTCAGGGAAGTGGCTGTTGACAGAGGCGTGGTGCCCGAAAAAGAGATCCACCAGATATTGGATAAAATTTTAGGACAGTAGCGGGGTCAGGCCCCGAAGGGCTGTTCGCTGAAGCACCGGCTGCATGTTTGAGTGCAATGGAACCCAGGCATTGTGCGATAGCAGCTCCGCGTTCAGGCTCACCTCACTAGTGATTGCAGAGGAATTCTGGAGAGTGAATCCGGATGGGCTTCTCGAGCGCTCCCTGGGCCAGCCCAACTCCGGTTGCAGCGACCATGACTCTGGAGCGGTTAAAAAACGCCATCAGATACCGCGCTCCTTCACCTGGACCGTTGTGCGCGCGCGGATGAGGCCTTGCAAATGCACGGTAGATATGGCTATACGGGAGAGTACGATCTTTTAAGGTTCTATCGCGATGCGAAGTTGCTTGAGATTTACGCGGGAACGAAAGAAATCGAAAAGGAACTCGTTGCCCGGACTCTCTTGAAAAAACGGTTCTAAAGACAAGAGGTTAGATAACGGTTGGTATTACATTCATCCAGTATAGGGAGCCAGCGGCCTGCTATGGAGGTCTTCGGAATCAAGCCGAAAGACATAGACCGTGATAAGGAGGTGTTTCTATGTTGGAAGACAAAGTATGCTTTGTGAGCGGCGCTGCCAGGGGAAAGGGTAATGGAAGAGCGATCGCTCTTGAGCTGGCAGGCAAAGGGGCCCATGTGGCCACGGCGGACATTCGGTACGAAGAGGCGCAGGGTGTAGCTGAGGAGATCAGGGTGATGGGGCGCAATTCCCTTGCCGTGAGAATGGATTTGGGTGACTACAATCAAATCAAGGAGGGGTTTGATAAGATCAGGAAAGAACTCGGTCCCGTGGATATTCTGGTAAATAATGCAGCCATTATGACCAACATGGCCACCATATCTGCAATGAAGCCGGCCGCCTGGGAGAAAGAAATTGCCGTCAACCTCTCGGGGGCGTTTTACTGCGTCAAACAGGTCTTCGATGATATGGCAGAGAAAAAATGGGGAAGAATCATTAACATTAGCTCCATAGCAGGCATTATGGGCGGATACGGCCAGTGTAGCTATTCGTCAAGCAAATCCGGGCTGGTTGGGTTTACCAAGACCATTGCCCTTGAAGGGGCGAGATTTGGAATCACAGCCAACGCGGTCACCCTGGGAATTATAGGAACAGACGCCTTTTATGATCTGCCTGAAAAGGTAAGGGAAAAAATCGTCGGCCGGGTGCCCGTGAGAAAGGAAGGCGAACCCGGAGATGTAGCCTCAGTCGTTGCATTTCTGGCTTCACAGGAGGCGAAGTATATCACCGGAGCAAATATCACGGTCACGGGAGGTTTGGACTTGTTCGTTTTCTGAATGTGGAGATTTTAGAGAGGGTTGAGAAAAAAGGGTTTGATAGCTAACATCATTCACAACCCGTATTTGCTATTGTAGTAAATCCATTTTCTAATTATTACCCTGGAAATGCTGACAAACGAAATAAGAGGAAGGAAAACACAACTCTCATCAGACCTGTTACACAAAACAATATTCTACTCTGGTATAAAAGCCTCTTCTCTAATCTCTACCAAACGAATGGCTTCAGATGGGCAAGCGGAATAACAAAGACCGCAGCCCATGCACTTATCTCCGTTCACCTGCATGACCGTGACCTCAGGCTCAGCTTTAACTTCTTCTATGGCCCCAAAATAGCAACGACCCAGGCAGGTGCCGCAGGAAGTGCATAGCTCGGGATCGATCATTGCCTGATAGCGGCTTGGATCACAGAGGTTCAAT
>JARRRH010000244.1:0-6137 GCA_037380925.1 Deltaproteobacteria bacterium
CCCCCACAGATAAACTGCGAAAAGACGGCGCCCTCCCGCTAGTCACTTCAGAAAAGGCTTTGCCCTTGAGCCCCCTTTGAGGTGGCCGCCTGTGGCCACCAGCTGTGCTGGTGGAGCTTTACTTGCAATACAGGTCCCTTTTTTCGCATCGCCAAAGCCGGGGCATGGGGGTCCGATCCCCATGCCCCTTCAACATGGCGAAACCGTTTTTGGACAGGAATGTTCTTAGGAAATTATGAAAGTTAATTGGCCCGAGCGAATCTGGGTGAACAGTCCGGTGCGCACGCTTGTCCAAATGAGAGAAGTGTCGTGGTTCAAGCAAGTGCGCCCTCTTAAGCCGGGCAGCTTTTGTTTAGAGATCGGGTGCGGATGCGGGATGGGCTCAAAACTCGTTCTGAGAACCTTCCTCCCCCGGCGGGTTCACGCCATTGATATTGATCCGGCAATGATTGATCTTGCGCTTCAAAGACTCCCGCGGTCAGAGGGGAACCGGATTATATTCTCGGTGGCGGATGCGCAGCACCTTCCGTATGGGGATGCCTGCTTCGATGCGGTTTTTAATTTCGGAATCATCCATCATCTTGAGGATTGGGAACAGGGAATCCGGGAAATCGCCCGCGTGCTCGTGAAAGGCGGAGCCTTATATTTCGAAGAGATCTACCCGCCGCTCTATGCGAACTGGCTCTTCCGGCGCCTGCTGGCCCACCCTACGGAAAACCGTTTTTTCAGTCCCGACTTCCGTCGAGCCCTTTCATGGTCGGGTTTGAAGCTTATATCCTCATGTCGTGAAAGTCGTTTCGGGATTCTGGGCGTTGCGGTAAAGGAATAGGCATGCATGATTTTTCCCGATGCCATTCGTTTTCGAAAAGAGATCCCCATGGCCGGTAGTCGCAACTTTTTCACAAAGCTAAACCCTTACGGCATCTTTTGCACATCAAAGCTTTCCGGTTCGAAATATGGAAATGATCAGCCAGAGCCCTAAGATTGTGGCGACGATATATCCGGAGACGCCGAGAAGGGCGGTTAATGCTATCGGTTTTTCGCTCAGGAAACCGATGGTAAATTCAAGCACCTTTTCAGATGAATTCAGGACCACAGAGCCGCCGATAATGGAGGCGCAGACAACCATTCCTACCGTCAGGCGGTTGACGGCCTTTTCAATCTGTACGTCGAGATCGTGAAAGCCCCCATGCATAATCTCCAGGCGCTGCTTTCCCTGGGCCAACCGCCGGAATATTTCGTGCGTAAGCTTGGGCATATCCTTTAGGTGGCCGCCCATCTTCTGAGCCTCCTTGCTCATCCTCTTAAGGGCCCTCCTGGGCTCGCGCTGCCGCTCGATCAATCGGATGGCGTAAGGCCTGCTCACCTCCAAGATGCTCGCGTCAGAGTTCAAAATCTTGCCCAGGGCTTCAGTCTGCACGAAGGTTTTGAAGAGGAGGAGGAGATTCCTCGGAAGGCGGATGCGATACTTGAGAACCAGGCGCATGGTTTGCTCATACACATCCTTAACTGAAATGGTGCTCAAGGAACGGCCGTAAAACGTTTCACTCATGTCTTCCAAATCCGCCCTGAAATCCCCCAACTCCAAGGTTTGTTCGTCGATCAACCCCGCGTCCCAGAGGGCATCCATCACCATGTCATAGTCGTGCTCGGCATAACCCAGGAAGAGGTTTGCGATCTGTTGCATGGTGTCGTCCTCAAGGTAGCCTGTGATCCCGAAATCCACAAGAGAGACCCGGCCGTCAGGCATTACGATCGTGTTGCCCGGGTGAGGATCCGCATGAAAGAAGCCGAACTCCATCAACTGCCTTGAAAAAGATCGTAGACCGATCAAAGCGATGGTCTTGGGATCGATGCCGTGGGCTTGGATCTCCTCAACAAGATCCATTTTAATCCCTTCTATATGCTCCATCACGAGCACGGACTTCGTTGTGTAGTCCCAGTAAACTCCAGGGATATAAATCTCGGTGCTCCCTTTAAAGTTCTTTCTGAATTTTTCCATACTGCCCGCTTCGATGAACATATCGAGCTCTTTATAGATGGTGCGCTCAAACTGCTTAACCAGCCTCACCGCACCGACAATGTGACCCAGTTCGAAGGTTTTCTCGGCCTTTATCGCCATATGGTACATTAAGCGAATGTCCTCTTGAATCTTTCCACGAATTCCAGGTCTCACCACCTTGACGGCCACCGTCTTATTGTTGCGGATCCTGGCCAGATGAACCTGTGCGACAGATGCGGCGGCCAAAGGCTCGGGGCTGAATTCCTCGAAGATTTCGGTAAGGGGACGTTTTAACTGCCCTTCAATGAGATTCTTGATATCAGGGAAAGGTGCGGGGGGAACGTGATCCTGGAGTTTTTTGAACTCCGCAATATATTCGGGTGGAAAAATGTCGGCCCGAGTACTCATCAATTGTCCTAGCTTTACGAACGTGGGACCCAGGTCTTCAAGGGCCATCCGAAATCGTTTGGGAGAGGGGAATCTGGACCTTATCCAAATTCCGTTGTCCGGGGCTTCTTTCTCTTTTTTCTTCCTGCCCAGAACTCGCTCAGCCACATCTCCAAGACCGTGCTTCGCAAGAACCAAGGAGATGGCTGCGGCTCTTCTCAATGGCATTCCGCCGTAGCTTCCCCACGAAGATTTCATGATTCTTCTCCTCTCGGACGGCCTGATGGAGTGAGCTCTTCATGCAGGCGCCCTGCGCTTCCTCTCGCGGCCGGCGCGGTTAGGGTACGCTCTTATCGACCTATTGTAAAGAATGAGTTTGAAATGGTCCAATAGCTTTTCCATAGCAAAAGCCCACGGGGAAATACAGGCTTTTGTGTATTTTGACTGCAAGAAGAATTTATTCTGTGTTTAGTAAGACCAAACGTATTGACGACCTCCGACTCCTGGGTTTTAATACTACAAGGTCATGTTGCTTCCCTGTTTTGCTCTTTTCCTTTTTCGAGAACAGAGGGCTTTAAAGGGATGAACAGGGAAAAAGAGGGACGAATAACATCCGGAAGATCATCTAAGGTCCTGCTGCCGTTATGAGAAACTTGGATGTCATATCTGGTCGGAGAGGATCAGCAGGTCTTTCGCGGCTGAAGCTTCTCTTTGCCCTTTCGAGAACACCTCACCTTCTTTTGGATTTGGCGACTCCGGCCCTTTCAGCGGTCCTTTGGCTCGGAGCCTTTCCATCGGCCGTGGTTATTATCCTGGGGTTGGTCACGGCTTTCGCCGGATACACGGCGGTTTATGCTCTCAACGACGTCGTCGATTTTCAAACCGATAAGGAAAAACTCAGGCAGGGCGGCTTTCAAGTGTGCGGGGATTACCTTGACGCGGCCATTGTGAGGCACCCTATGGCCCAGGGCCTGCTGAGTTTCCAAGAAGGGCTCCTGTGGGTTGTGGGATGGGCCCTCGTGTCTCTAGTCGGCGCCTACTTGTTAAACCCCGTCTGCGTTTTGATTTTTCTTGCCGGAGGCGTTCTCGAGATTGTTTACTGCCTGATGTGGAAAATCACTCCCCTTCGCACCATGGTGAGCGGCTTCGTGAAGACGTGCGGGGCCGTGGCCGCCGTCTTCGCTGTGGATCCCAATCCCTCATTTTTCTTCTTGGCGGTGCTGTTTGGCTGGCTTTTTTTCTGGGAGATCGGCGGCCAGAACATGCCCAACGATTGGTCGGAGATCGAAGAGGACACAGGCCTCCAGGCTAAAACAGTGCTTGTGCAATGCGGTCGACCACGGGCTACCGTGATCATCCTGGCTTGCCTTTTCATCGCAGTTGTGATGAACCTTGCTCACCTTATTTTTATGAAACAAAAGTTCCCAATTCCCTATGTTGCTGCATTTTCTCTAATAGGTCTTTATTTGCTTCTAATCCCGGCTTACCGGCTTTTTCGAACCAAGGAGCGATCCGACGCATTAGCCCTATTTAAGAAGGCCAGCTTTTACCCCTTGGCATTGCTGATCGTTGTGGCGATTAAAACGCTAACCTAAAAAAGGAGGTGGTGAGGTATCAAAGCGTTTGACCCAGAAGAGCTTTCCAAGTGCAACGGTGAAAACGGAAAACCTGTCTACATCGCACACAAGAGTATAGTTATCGATGTGAGCGGCAGTACGCTGTGGCGGAGCGGGGTTCACATGAAACGCCATCACGCGGGCAGGGATCTCACCACCGATATTGAGGCTGCGCCGCACGGCACAGAGGTGCTGAAAAGATACCCTCAGGTGGGAACCATGAAAGAGGAGGCTGTGGAAAGAGAAATTCCGAAATGCCTGTCTTCCCTCCTTTCACGATTTCCTTTGCTCAGGCGCCATCCACACCCGATGATCATTCACTTCCCCATCGTTTTCATGTTCTCCACCGGCGTTTTCAACCTCCTTTACGTCTTATGCGGATACAAGGCCTTTGAAACAACGGCGTTCCATTCTCTTGCCTGTGGGGTCTTGTTTACTCCCCTCGCTATTGGGACCGGCTTTTACACATGGTGGCTGAACTACATGGCAAAGCCGATACGGGCTGTTGCCCTCAAGCAGAAGGTTTCCATGGTTCTTTTCGCTGTGCGTTTTGCGCCGGCTACAGTGAGCCTGTTGTCCAGACCGCTCACCCCTTGGGTCAAGAGGGCTGTCCTTGCCGCTTCCCTGTATTCCGCCCATGACCTCACAGTACCGCTCAGCACGGCTTTTCCCCTTTGGACGTCCACCTTGATCCGGCCCGTCACATGGGCGGTCTCTGCGTTGGCGGCGAGGCGTCTCTTGATTCTGTCTCTGACAGCGGCATCCGAGAATTCGAGAGGCCGTTTCACAGCAAGAACGTTGACAACATCCCTGACACCAATCACCCGCGATGCGACTTCACCTGCATGGATCTTTTGATAGAAGGTGTTCACATTTCCAGACAAGGTAACAACGCCGTGTTTCACGTGGATGTCAATGTCCTGGCTGTCGAGAAGGGGGTCCACGTCCACCTCGAACTGAACGTCATCCTGGATAGCTGAATGCTCCCGCCACGGCGCCTCCACAGTGATGAGATTGTCCACCCAGCCCACACCGACCACATTGCGCACGTCCTTGCCGGCGAGTTGCTTCTGATAGATCGAGAGGACCGTGCCCCGGAGGGTCACATTGCCGTTGAGTACATTGACGGAAAATTCATAGGGCTCTGCAACGCGCAGGTCCTGGGTGAGTTCATCGTGGATGTTTTTTTCCAGCTCCTCATCCGAAGGCAAAGGGGCCTGTTTTCTTAAAGACGCTCTTTGTTCCCCTCCCAATTTAAGGTCGTTCTTGACAGCCTTCACGTTATCGACGACGATCGCGTCGCCATAGGCTCTTTCTCTCTCATAAGCGCTCACCACGGTACCCTTCAGCGTCACCACTCCATCCTTTACAGAGGCCCTGATAGGCAGCCCGCTCAAATAGACGTCACGTTGTATCGTCGAGATGACATCCTTCAGGATAGCGGTGTCAGTTCTCTCTTTCCTGTATGGCACGAGCAACCTGTTTGTGAGGGATCTGACGCCTTGCACTTCAGTGGCAAGCAACTCGGCTTCCCCTCGCTCTGACCATGAATCCACCTGCCCGTTCAGAGTTACATCTCCCGCCGTCACGTCCACTTTTATTCTGTTCGCCTGAAGATCGGCACTGTTCAGAAACCTTCTCATAATGATCTGCCGAATATCCGCATCAGGTCGGGCGTTGGGATACACAATGATCTCATCGACGACACCCTGCACTCCTGCGATTTTCTTTGCTTCCAGGACGGCGTATTTCTTCCCGGCCAGGGTCTTTGCCACACCGCTCAGTGTGACGATTCCCCGGCGGACGGTTACATCGATCTTGGAGGAGTCGATGCGTCCATCTTCACTGATGGCCTCTTTGACCCAGAGGGCGATGTCTTTTTCTGTGGGCTGGGATGCGCTCACGGTCGTCAGGAAGAGTAACCCTGTGAGGGCCAGCGATAAACCCATTTCCAAAGTCCATCGATACGCTTTCATCACGATCTCCTGTCCGCCTCCGAATAGTCCCATGCCCGGAAAAATGCTATGGGGTGCAGGCTGTATTTTCTCAGGTGAACCGCTGTATTCAGTGCACGGCCTGGGGGTGTTTGGGGAAAAGGAAAGGACTCCTATTTTAGAAAATCTGAATACAGC
>JARRRH010000245.1:0-4546 GCA_037380925.1 Deltaproteobacteria bacterium
GCAGCCTCGTTCATTGCACCCTGTTCGATAACAGCGCGGAGGTTTACGGGTCGGGAATATACTGCAATTTTTCCTTCCCCACTGTGGTCAACTCCATTCTTTGGAATGATCCTTTAGCTGATGAGAAGGAAATATATATTTCCTATGGCTCCGAACCCCAGGTGGGTTACAGTGATGTCAGATGGGGCTGGGAAGGAGAAGGGAATATAGACAGCGATCCCCTTTTTGTGGCTTACGGGGACGCGCATTTGAGCGAAGGATCTCCTTGTATTGATGCGGGGACCCAGGAAGGTGAACTCCCGGAATTTGACTTTGAAGGGGATGGGAGGGTTCTCGGCCAGGCACCGGACATGGGTGCTGATGAGACGGCCGCGAAGAGTCTCGCCAACGTTGACGTTGCCATTGCCATTGACATCAAGCCAGGCAGCGACCCCAACAGCATCAATCTGAATTCAAAGGGGGTGGTTCCAGTAGCTGTGTTAACCACGGTCGATTTTTATGCATTGGAGATAGCCCCCGCCTCTTGTGTTTTTGCAAATGCACAACCGTTGCGGTGGACAATGGAGGATGTTGACCGTGACGGTGACCTGGATATGCTCTTCTTTTTCAAGACACAGGAGCTAAATCTGAATAGTGATAGCACTGAGGGGGAACTGACAGGATTAACAGAAAATGGAGTGAAGATCGAAGGCAGCGATTTTGTGAATATCGTGCCTAAGAGCAAAGGAAAAAAGTGAGATATAAAGTGCGGTTGAAAAACGAGGCAGCAGAGATGGCGGTTGAAAACCGTGGCACCCTGACTAGAATCCTCTGGAACGAGCTGCACTGGGGGCAACTTCGAGTGTTCACTACGATTTCGGGAGGAGGAAAGAGGGGTGTATACGGAGATGGAAAGGTGGACGAGAATCCGGTTGGAGGTGCTGCGAGGGGAGGTCAGCAAGCGTGAGGTGTTACGGCGTGAAGGGATCCACTGGGAGACGTTGAAGAAAATTGAGGCGTACTCCGAGCCGCCCGGGTATCGGATCAGAGAATCCCGCCCCAAGCCCAAGATTGGGCCCTATCTTGATAAGATTGCTCAGATTATCGAATCGGACAAAGAGCTGCCGAAGAAGCAGCGGCACACAGCTGTGCGCATTTACCACCGGATCAAGGAGATGGGCTACGAGGGCAAGTATACCCAGGTCAAGGAGGCGGTTCGTGAGATCAAGCGGGTGAACCGAGAGGTGTACATGCCGCTGGTGCACCGCCCCGGAGAGGCCCAGGTGGATTTTGGCTACGCCCTGGTGAAGGTGGCCGGGGAGCTGCGGAAAGTGGGGTTTTTCGTGATGGTGCTGCCTTACTCGGATGCCTTTTTCGTGATGGCATTTGAGCGGGAGTGTACGGAAAGCTACTGGGAGGGACATGTCCGGGCATTTGAGTTTTTCGGTGGGGTGCCCACCCGCATCAGCTATGACAACACCCGGGTGCTGGTGGCCAAGATCATCGGGGCCCATGAGCGCAAGCTGACCGACGGGTTTCTGAAGCTGCAGAGTCACTATCTGTTCCGTGAGCATTTTTGTCGGGTTCGCTGCCCCAACGAGAAGGGCGTGGTGGAAGGGGTGGTCAAGTTTACCCGGCTGAACTTCTTTGTGCCAGTTCCTGGGGTTGAGGATTTCGATGAACTCAACGAGCACTTGGTCGTGCAATGCCGGGAGGATCTCAAGCGGCGGCTGCGTGGAAAGGCCGGCAGTAAAGCTGAACTGCTCGTGGAGGACCAGGAGGCTTTTCTTGAGTTGCCACCGGTCCCTTTTGATGCCTGCCGCAAGCAGCCCACACGGGGCAACTCGCTTTCCCTGGTGCGCTTTGATGACAACGATTACTCGGTGCCGGTAGCCTATGCCCACCATGAAATCCTGATCAAAGGCTACGTGGACCGGGTGGTTCTGTGCCACCACGACAAGATTGTAGCCGAGCATCCAAGGAACTGGGGCAAGGAGGGGGTTTTCTTTGATTATCGCCACTACCTGCCGCTGCTGGAGCGCAAGCCCGGCGCTCTGGAGCACGCCCGTCCTCTGGCAGATTTACACCTTCCGGAATGCTTTGACATGCTGCGCCGGCGCCTGAATGCTGAAGAATCCCGGAAGGGAGAAGGCAGCAGGGAGTTCATCCGGGTGCTGCGATTCCTGGAGGATTACCCTATGGGGAAGGTCTGCAAGGCGGTGGAAAAGGCCTTGGCGGTAAGAGCCCACAGCCGAGACGCCGTCCTGCAGTTTCTCACTCCTCGGTTTTGTTGGGAGAAGACTTGTTTCCTTCTCGACGGTCGCGAGCACCTCCGGCTGGTCAAGGTGCCCACAGTGGATCTGTCCGCCTATGCCGCCCTCCTATCAGCAGGAGATGCGCCATGACCGAGAAGGATAAATCCACCCTGCTCCTGGAACACTACCTGAAAAAACTCAAACTCCCTACCATGCTCAGGGAATACGCTCAGGTGGCCGCCATCTGCCAGAAGGACCGTTCCGATTACGCCACGTTCTTGCTGCGTCTGGCGGAAAGAGAGCTTTTAGACCGGGACAAACGGGCAGCTGAAAGACGCATCAAGGATGCCAATTTTCCCGTCATCAAGACCATCGACACCTATGATTTTAAGGCTCAGCCCTCCGTCAACGAGCAGTTGGTCAGGGAGCTCTTGCGGGGAGAGTATATCGACAAAACCGAGAATGTGCTCCTGATCGGCAACCCCGGCACCGGAAAAACTCACCTGGCATCTGCCCTGGCCTTCTCAGCCTGCGCCCAGGGCAGAAAAGTCCGCTTCCACACCGCCACCAACCTGGTCACACAACTTGTGGAGTGCCGGGAAGAGAGAAAGCTCCAGCGGTTGCACAAACAGCTTCAGCGCATCGACTTGTTGCTCATCGATGAGATGGGATACGTTCCGTTCACCAAAACAGCCGCTGAGCTGCTCTTCGAGATCATCAGCCGGGCATATGAGCACCACAGTGTCATGCTCACCACCAACCTCGGCTTCGAGCAATGGACCGAGATCTTCGGCTCTGAAAGATTAACCGGAGCCCTGCTTGACCGACTCACCCATCGCTGCCACATCATCGAAGCCAACGGGGAGAGCTACCGCCTGCGTCAGGCTAGGAAAAAAACCCAAACTCACAAACACACTACAAATAAAGAACAAATCCAGGACTGAAAGGAAATAACTCTTGACAGGAAAACCTAACAAGACATATCTGTGAACCAAGTGTCACGGTTTTACTCCGCCACCCGCCTCACATTTACTCCGCCCTTCGCACCTGGCAAGGCCGCAAAGGGGCTGGTATCAAATTGCTGAAAAAGGTCTCGAGGTTCTAAAGGAAAAGCCTGAAAGGATTGATGTCCATTTCCTTGAAAGGTTCCCTGAGTTCGTGGAATTTAGGCAGAGCAGCAAGGAGAAGGTACCAATCCTGAAGAAGCTCTTGAGTCGGCCTTTCAGGAGCTTCAAGAAAATCTAGCTTCGGAACTGCTAGAAAGCATAAAGAAGTGTCCGCCTGACTTCCTTGAACGCCTTGTTGTCGACGTGCTGATAAAGATGGGCTATGGAGGCTCCCGAAAAGAGGCAGGCCAGGCAATCGGCCGGACTGGCGATGAAGGAATTGATGGCATAATCAAGGAGGACAAGCTGGGGCTCGACATAATCTACATCCAAGCTAAGCGCTGGGGGAATACCGTAGGAAGAGCGGAAATCCAAAAATTCGCCGGCGCTCTTCAGGGCCAAAGGGCTCACAAGGGAATTTTCATCACCACGTCTAACTTCTCCAAAGATGCTCTCGATTACGTAAATAACATCGAAAGCAAAATCATCCTTATTGATGGACAGCGCTTCGCAGAATTTATGATCGAAAACAATGTGGGGGTTTCTCCGGTCGCTTCCTACGAAATAAAGAAAATCGACATTGACTATTTTATCGAAAATTGAAGCGAATAAGTCCCAAGTCGGCGAGGGCGTTTTAAATATGGTTCATCGGTTTTATGTTGAGTAGGCCGGCTTTACCGAAGTCCATTATGCCAGCAGGTGAAAGGGAAGGCGCGTATAAAAGCAAATTTCAGGGAAGAAAAATGTCAGCGGGTGCGCGTTCAGCATATTCATGACATGTGAGGGAGTGGCCAAGTGTCTACAAAAGGTCCCGGTATCTGGCCTCGTGACGTCCCGAGACATACAGAATCCGAGGCTGAGCGAAAAGTTTATCAGGCGCTCAAGAAGTCCCTTCCCAAAGGCTGGGTCGCATGGCACTCGCTGAAGCTTCGGACTAAAAGCAAAGGAGAATTCAGCGAGGCGGATTTCATAATCGCTGATCCTAATCGACCGTCTTTATTAATTCTGGAAGTGAAGGGCGGGCAGATCACACAACGTGACGGGCGGTGGCTTCAAAATAATTTGCCTCTCAGAACTCCTCCGTTGGACCAAGCACATAATTTTCGCAGACATTTAATCCAACGATTCAACGAAAACAAAGTGGAGGCGCCCACAATCGGTGTTGCCACTTGCTTCCCAGACACACTTTTCTCTGAACAGCCGACG
>JARRRH010000246.1:0-4523 GCA_037380925.1 Deltaproteobacteria bacterium
CGGATGGCGTGGAGAGCAAAAGTGAACTCAGCCTGCCCCAGAGACCGGCGGTGCGTTCCAGAAAGGCGCACCATTAAAGATCGCAGATTTTTTGTTGACCCCAGTTATAATGGCCCAGAAAGGCGATCCCGAAGAGATCGTCGCAGCGGCGAAGAGAGGCGTAAATGGCGCCGTCTCTTCTTGGAGCCATAATGAACATCCTCTCTTATGTAAAATTCCTGCCCGGACTGCTCTGCTTTTTTATCCCGGAGGGCAGGTGAGAAATACATCGATGGACAAAGAGATGGAGGATGACGTTACTACTGAGTTTCGCGCTGAGATGGGTGAGCTTTTATTGCTTAACAAAAAGTAACGCAGTCGATCCGGGGCATACTGCGAAAGGACATCAAATCTGCAAGTGCTAGGCAATTGTTCACCGAAAAACTCGGCGGCGAGTAGGCGGACTTTTGCTTACATCTGCTAACCTATCGGTTCTAAGACCCGCCCAAACGAGCGATAAGAAAATATGCCCATTTCTTTTTGAGATCAGCGGACCACTATGTGTCCAATCTTCAACACCATGTACAAAATTGTGGTCAAAATGAAATACTTCCTAAATTAGACTTTCTGAACAGGTTCCCGTAATTTCAGAAAAATTTGGAAGGCTGGTGGTTTGGCATCCGAATTGCTACTCTTGAAAGGCGGGAGGTGATTAAATGAACAGACCAGTTGAAAGAAATCCTTGGTGCGTTGCATATGTTTTTCTTGCGATTACGGTTGTGATGTTCCTGCTGCTCCACCCGCTAAATTGTGTTTCTTCAGCGTGCGCTCCTTTCGCCTCATTAGCTGCTTTTATGTTCGGTTTCTGAGAGGGTCATGTCAGTGCAAAGAAAGACGGAGCTTTAAAAGGCAACCTATGTGGTCTCCACTCTAGAAGCAGAGCCACCAAGGACTTGCTTTTTCTGCCTCAAGCAGGGTTATGATTTGAGTAGCCAGTGTCGTGCTCCCAGATCGACCACCCTCTTTCCACTTCGATAAGAAATCGATGCGCCGGCTAGTGGAAAATTCTGCTCAAAATGCACCGTTTTGGGGCTCTTCCGGTGCCTATGGATACCAAAAGAACTTTTTTGTTTTGGGGGACTCGGATTGCGACCTAGGTTAAGGCTCTATTTGATGTCAGCCCGGATTCTAATGCTAAAAGCATGCTGTAACGCACAACCGCCCGGATGAGGTTAGAGATACTCCTATCATGCCGCCAGACAACGAAAACCTTTGCAAGCACATGCATTCTCCCGGCATTCATAAACTTTTTCAACAAGGCAAATCGCCTATCCTCAATAGATATTAAAAGATGAAACCACCAGCCCGTCAGACATATCACAGGCTTTTAAACCAATTGATATTCTGGTGTACTGGCAAGAGATCTGCAATCCCATCGTGCGCAACTAGACTACCACATCTTGAAATTCGGCCCTCATTTCTGATAAACTCCAGATCATCATTTCTGACCGGCACCTGAATTGACTTCACCCTTCGACAAGAATGTGGCGCACCTCTGGAGCAAGCCGGAACTGAAAGATATCATTAGTATTTGTGAATTTGCCGGGATTCACGCATAATGCAAGAATTGTTGAGCAAAGGGAGTCCTTGAAAAGCCCACAATTTGGGAAACCTTAAATCGACCAATTTTTCATAGGTGGGATGCTAATCATATTAAAAACAAGGGCAAAGCAAGGGGGTCATATGGTAATCATGCCATTATCTCGCCTCAGAAGAACAGACGGCTGAGTTCTAAATTTTGCTATCCGGTCGAGTTTTGCCCTGATGGCTTCCCTCAAAATTTCTACAGTGGTGGTTATTCAGTATCTACCAATCAGGGTCCCGCTAAAGATCCTCACCAGAAACCAACCTCAGAAATAGGAATTTTGGCCTTTTCCGCACCGTACAGGATTGAGCGTACAGGTGTCTCGGGACCGGCTCTTTCTCAGCATCATAACCCGCTTAAATTATACCAGTTTGGTCGAGATCAATAAAGCCCCAGAGAATCTTGCATCTCAGGGATGAATTACAGGATGGGCCTACTAGCCTTTTTAGAACCTTAATCCTACTCTCTCAAAAATCATAATTTTATTTCAGGAGGTGATGGAGGATTCTGCCGAAGGAAAGTTCGTTTACAAAAACATTTTTGGGAGGAGAGCTTACAATGAAAAGAGGAAAATTTGTTCAACTGGCTATGGTTGTCGCCATTGGAATATCGACGGTTCTTGCATTTACCCAGGCTCAGGCAGCGGTGGATTTTCCATCAGATCTTGATGCGGCGACTCACCCTAAGTTCATGAACGAGATGCCACTCCCCGCCCGTGTCGACGCCACATCGGGCGGCAAATTCACCGTCGAGATGAGAGATACCGTCCAGTTTCTTGGGATCTACGACACATTTGCTGACGTGCCGACAGACAATCCCCTCTATACAGCGGTTTGGGGTTATGGCTTTAAAGGGGGGTCGGTGACGTATCCTGGAGCGACTTTTGTAGCCATGAGGGATGTTCCAGTGGATGTTAAATGGGAAAATAAGCTTCCCAAAGGTCTACATCTCGTCGCTCTTGATGATTCGATCCATCTGGTTGATCCAATTAAAAAGACACTGGAGGAAGGCAATATTCCTGTGGTTGCGCACCTCCATGGTGGACACACGGAATCGGCAAGCGATGGACTGCCCGAGGCCTGGTTTACCCAAGGCTGGGCCGAAGTCGGCCCCCATTGGGTTAAAAAAGAATATCACTATGACAACGACCAGGAAGCGGCGACTCTTTGGTACCATGACCATGCCTTAGGGATCACAAGGCTTAACGTCTATGCCGGGCTTGCCGGATTCTATTTCCTTCGGGACTCAAATGAAAATGCCCTGATCAACGACAACACCATTCCAAGCGGTGACCAGGAGCTGGAGATTGTGATCCAGGACAGAGTTTTCGATGCCAACGGTCAGCTCAGGCTGCCCGTGGCGACAGGGCCTGAGGAAACTAACTTTCCCAGCCCTCTGGTCCCTTCTATCCCGGATTTGGCGGGGGAGCCTTTTCTCGGCTTTGATTTCGAAAATAATAACAGCATCGTGGCGGAGTTCTTCGGAGACTTTATTCTAGTAAACGGCGTGGCGTGGCCGTACAAGAACGTGGAGCCCAGAAAGTACAGGCTCCGGTTGCTGAACGGCTCGGATTCCCGGTTTTATGTTCTGCAGTTCAGAAATTCCCAAACTGGGACTGGAGCCGCGATCCCCTTCCTGCAGATCGGTACGGATGATGGCTTATTAGAGTATCCTGTACAGATCACTCAGTTAATCATTGCCCCTGGTGAAAGGGCTGATGTCGTAGTCGATTTCAGTTCAGACGACATAACTGGCAATGAGGTCTTTCTACGGAACTTCGGACCTGATGAACCCTTCAAAACATTAGCGGACATAGCATCAAATCCAGCGGAAGTGGATTCAACACAACAGGTTATGAAATTTGTGGTGGGTGCAGAAGCAACAGGAGACAGTGCAACCGTGGCAACTGCCACTAACCTGCGCCCCGCCATCACGCCTCTTGTGTCAGACGGTAACACGAGAAAGCTGGGGCTGTTCGAAGGACTGGATGAGTTTGGACGGTTGCAGCCACTTCTTGGGGTCGCTGAAACTACACTGGACTTGGCGGGTAATCGGGTAGATGGATCTCTGAGCTGGTTTAACCCCATCACCGAATGGCCGACTCTCGACACTGTGGAGGAATGGGAAATCTATAACTCAACAGAGGATGCGCACCCTATCCATTTACATCTTGTTACTTTCCAAATCATAAATCGAGAACCATTCGACACCGATGTGATCGACGCTCTCCAGGTGCAGCACGACGGTACGATCGGCGTAGGGAAGATCCTTGAAAACATCCAACTATTAGGTGGTGCCGAATATCCCGCGGCTAATGAGGACGGCTGGAAAGATACAGTGATCGCACCTCCCGGCCACGTAACCCGGGTAATCGCGCGGTTTGACAGGCCCGGAAGGTATGTGTGGCACTGTCACATCCTTTCCCATGAGGACCATGAGATGATGCGCCCCTTTCAGGTTGTAGAGCCACCCGCTGAGTAGCCGAACCAATACTTTTTAATGACCTAACGCTAAGGCCGAAGCAGGGATTTTACTTCCCCTGACTCGGCCTTTTTCTTAGATTCCGTTAATGCTGAATCACATGATAGTGGGAAGCCAAATTCCTAGGAGGTTTTCTAATGCTGCTATGATGCTTTAGTCCCCACCTTTTCAAGCTTACGTTTGGTATTGTTGCTGAAATCGGCTGTTCTGAAATTTCAGTATACGATAAGGACACGGGACTCTATCGATATTCAAGGATCATTATCCGATTGGGGAATTTTCATAAAGCGGATTTGTTCACAATACCGAGAGAAATTGTAAAATGGGATAGCCCCTTGTCCAGAGCGCTATGATGCAAGGATCGTGCAACTTTGATTGGGAGCCAACTAACACAATATCTGGTGTAATATGTTGCCTA
>JARRRH010000247.1:0-9054 GCA_037380925.1 Deltaproteobacteria bacterium
TTGCCGTCTGTTCCTTTTTGCCAGTAGTCGTTTCGCCGTTTGAGTACAGAGCGCTCTCCCTCCCTGTACACTTCGAGCGTGTAAGGACCCGTGCCGTGCGGCCGTTTGATAAAATCACCCTCAAAAGTCCTGTGATTCAACACCAAGGCGGGATAATGAAAGAGGTGTTCGGGCACCGCAATTTCCGGTCTTTCCAGGTGAAGTTTCACTCGGTATTTGTCGACCTTCTCAATGCCCGTAGGTTTCAAATAGCCGCCCACGAAGCTCAACATGGAAGAGCCCACGTCTTTGTCGAGCCACTGATTGAATGTGAAGGTGACGTCATCTGCGGTAAACTCGTCTCCGTTGTTAAACCTGATGCCTTTTCTGAGGTTCAAGGTCCAGGTCTTGAGGTCGGCGCTGGCCTCCCAGTTCTTTAGGAGATAGGGATGGGTGATATTCTCGCCGTCCGTGTAAGTGAGATATTCTGCGACTTGCCGGAGCTGCTGGGAGGGAGCGATCCAGGAAAATTGGGCCGGATGGGTAACCTTTTGAACAGGCCCGGCTACTCTCAAGGTGCCGCCTCGCTGAAGTCCCGCCCCGAACGCTCTCCGGGGCCAGCCGAAGCCGACCACCTGAGCGGCTGCTGCCGCGGACATTCCCAGCAAAGTGGCATATCTCAAGAATTCGCGGCGGGTGATTTTTCCCTTTTCCATGCCCCTCTTGAGGTCATGGACAGCAGGGTGAAGCCTTCTGCTATTAGGCATACATTCCTCCTTTTTTGGTTAAAATGCATATTAAAAAAGACTGTTTGAGAAGAGTGATCACTCATTTGAACAGCATATGTCAATGCCTTCATGGTCGGACTGATCACCAATTGACGCTGGGATCTCTGATGGGGGCTTATGTATTTTGCAGATGAAGATTTAAGGCGAAGATGTGACGCTTAAAAGCTCCATTGTGATTTCAGTGAGTGGTTTTTGTGTATACCAGACGGAGAGAGGAAGTCAAGGACAATCTCAGGTCTAATGATTTCAGGTGGAGGTTTCCCGGAGTTCTCAACTACCAGCATAGCTTGAGCGTCTTTGCCCACATGTGGTGCCAAAGATAGATATGCATAATTATATGTCACCTTTCCTGCAAGGGATAGGGAATATGGCTTGGGAGCAGAGGCCTATGAAATACGCCTTAAAAAAAGAACAGCCCATATACATGAGTAAAGCCGAGTTTGCGAAAAAAGCAGGTGTTCCTCTATCGGCAGTGGGCCGGCTGGAGAAAGGAAAAACCTACTTGCTGGATACGAAGGGGAAGAAGATCGTCGACATAGGGTATGACTTTCCGATTAGACGGCTCATTTCTGTCCCAGAATGAGAGGTCTCAGAAGCGTTGCGCATCGGGCGTAGGAAATGGTTTATGTTCTGGAGTGTTCGTTGCAATAATGGGGCGACTTCCAAAATGTAAACGGAGGGAAGAGTAAGCGATTTAAGCAACGGCACATCTGGAGTGGCCCCCGGCATGGTCCGGAGGTTTTTTATTGGCGGAAGGCTTGAGCATCCATCGGTATATCCGGTTGCATTCAGTCCTACTTGGGAGTTTGTCATATTGCTGGAACTCAAGAGGCTGTTGGAAAACGTGCAGATGCAAGGGGCGCGAAATCCTGCGGAATGAGACGTACATACACGTACGTTGCAATGACTTGCCCTGTTAAATCGGCTCCGCCGTCTCGTGTAGCGAGAATTTGACAGGGCGGAGGATGAGCGTAACGCGGCGGATGCGGGTTTTCCGGCAGCCTCCTAGTAGTGTCGATAACCGGCAATAGCCTCGCTGAGGCGCTCACGATCCTCGTCAGCCATTTTGGCAAAGAAAACCCCCAGGCCCGTGTGGCCGGTCTCTTTGTCGTTATAATCGATGTTCGACCACTTGACCTCGGCACTGACGGTGATCGAATTTTTGGCAAGTCCTATGAGGATCCGGTAAGTCTCGTTCTGGCGCAGCCGTTCCCGACAGAGGATGTAAGCGCCTGTTGTTGTAACGTTCCTGGCCTCTCCCTGAACAGGCCCCACATCTGTATAAATGGTGACAGGCCACCTCACCTCGATTCTCGGTAATCTGCGTTTTTCAACAGAAAAGGCCAACGCGTCAACCTCCTTCACATCAGGATAAGATCCGCTCGACCTGCGCGCGCCTTTCCGGGCCCCCGTATTTCGACTTGGATTTTGGAGCCCTTCGGTCTGCCACACCGGAGAAGAAGCCGTCCATGAAAATCCTCAAGTCATAGAGATTGGTGAACTCCTTTTCCAATGTTCTCTTGTTTGTTTTGATGTGCAGTTTCATGGTGACCTCTCTGACCGTTTCCATTCTCCTCTCCTTTCATCGCCCATAGAAAAAACCCCACCTCTTGGAAGGAAATGGGGTTTCGGTTTCGTTCATAGCACCCCCTTTGCCACAGAGTTAGCAAACTGTTCCCGCACTTTTGGGAAAAATAGCCGAAACGGACTGTTTTGTCAATCTTGTTACATTTTTCACACCCAAGGCGTGAGCTGTTTCATACACAGGGAGGCCGCGCCAGGCCGTGCCCCTGTGTGCACAAAGTGCAAAATTTGCACCTCCCTTCTTTGTGCCTAATCCCCTGTAAGCTGCGAGACCGGCTACTGACTTAGGTTTCCCCACACTCGTCCTTCCGTAGATGTGCGGCCGTGTGCGTCGAGACACAGCCTGAAGGTGAGACTGGCATGTCTGTTGCTTTCATTTCTTCCTCCGTAGGCCCAGTTAGAGCGTGCCACGGTTCATTATGACTAAAAAAAGATTTCTTCTTCTCCTCGCACTGGTGTTCCTTCTTTCGCGCCCAACCACGGCTTATTCCGACAGCACTTTCCAATTCATCTTCTTTGGCGTGAATGTCAAGGCCCTTCGGGATGCCGACTGGAAGAAAGCGGCTGTGGGCGCTTTGGCGTCACTCCTCGTACACGAGCTGGGCCATGCGCTTTACCTTGAGCTCCGGGGGAAAGACTGGGACCTGAAGGCCTCCGGCTCGGGCCTGGCCATACAGACCTCTGATATGCTCTCAGATGATGAATACCGGGAATTCGGCCGAGCAGGGTTCTTACTTCAAACCTCCATCGGCCTTCTGCTTACATCCTTTGAAAAGACCAGGAATTCTGATTTCACAAAAGGCTGGGCCGCCATGAATGTGGTCCAACTCTGGTCATACAACTGGCGGAGCCATGATGCAGGAGACGATTTTGCGATGATCGATCGGGGTCATGGTGACGGCAAAGCAGAGCACAATGCTTTTTGCTTCATGAGCATGTACAACTTTATGCGCATGGACTTGCCTGTGGTCCAAACGCCCGTTACATACGGAAGTTCGTGTGACTCAGAAGACCTGTCACCTCGTGCCTACGCCTCTTCCGGTCCTCTCAGGTTTTCAGGGGTAGAGCCTTCCTTCGAATTCAAGTCGTCTCATGAGGAGGCGACTGCGTTGAACGAATCCCTTTCCTTCATAAGTGCGAAGAGCCTCCGGTCTCATCGTTATACGCTGTTGAGCAAAAACCTTCGCGTCGTACGGGCGCTTCAATGAGCCGTTTCTAGAGTCCCAATCCTTTTGAATCCTCTCCTCTGTGTTTCATGATTTCCCGAAATATGACCAGCTTCTGAACGTCTTGGGTTCCCTCTCCCAATGAGGCAGCCCAGGCATCCATCGGGAATTTGTAAACGGGATGCTCGAAGATCACAGAAGCAGCCCCAAAGATATCTGCGGCCCACAGGCTGACTTCCCTTGCCATCATCACAGTCAAATACTTCGCCATAGACGATTCAAGTCGAAAATCCCCTCCCTGATCCTTGATGGAGCAAGCCCTCCACAGCATGAGCCTTGCCGATTCGATTCTGGCGTAGAAATCAGCGATTTCAAAGGCTTTGGCCTGAAAATCCAGAACTCTTTTCCCAAAAATCCTTCTTTTGCTCGCATGGTCAAGGGCCAGTTCAAAAGCACCTGCGGCCGTTCCCAGAGCCATAGCACTGATGAGAATTCTGCTCTCTGTAAAGATACCCAAGACTTGCTGAAGCCCCTTTCCCCGCGGGCCGAGAAGGTTTTTTTCGGGCACGAACACCTTATTAAATTCCAGCCTGGTGAGATCTGACGGGATCCAGACCTGCTTGTTGAGCTTTCTCCGGGAAACGCCTTCAGCGGAAAGATCCACTACGAACATGGAAATCCTGTTGTTCCTGTCCGCCTTGGGATCTGAGACCGCGGTGATCAAAGCAAGGTCGCCTATTGCCCCATTCGTCACATAGGCTTTGCTCCCATGGATCAGCCAGCCCCCTTCCACATTCTCAGCGCGGCAGGCCACATTGGCCACATCACTTCCCGCAAAGAGCTCCGTGTTTCCAAGGCACATCAGGGTTTGGCCTCTTAAAGCCGAATCAAGATAACGGTTCTTCTGCTGTTCGTTGCCGAAGAGGGCTAACCCGTTGGTCCCCAAAGATGTATGGGCACCGAAAGCCACGGCAGCGCCGGGCGAAAGCCTTGAAAGAGTTTCAACGAGGATCGCCTGCTTCAGAGAGGGTTGGCCAAGGAAATGCTTTCCTTTTGAATCAAACCCTAACCATTCGCTGCCGGCCATGTCCTGAAAAAAACTCCGGGGGACAGCACCCTGCTGGTACCACTTTGGAAGGGACGGCTTAAGGTGGGTGTTGAGAAAGGCTTCAAAATTTTTTAGATCTTCCGTGTATTGTTCAGGAACCGCGATGCGTTTATCCTTGTCCATCTATTGCCTCCTCAGCCGTTTCATCCATATATCTCCACAAGGAAACAAAGCTGAATAAGGTCCATCCTGTATTTTTTCAGTGGAACCGCTGTATTATTTCGGTATAGTTAACCGGGACCGCAGCCCTTTTAAGCGGCCGCTATACCGTTGTCTGCAAATCACCGGTAACCGGCGGTTGGAACGATGCCAATTCAGGAGGTCATTTCGGGCCTGAACTGAAAAAAGCGGGTTTTGATGCCGTTTTTGTGCAGGGTGCATCCGACAAACCCGTTTATTTGTGGATCAATGACGGCGAAGTGGAACTCAAGGATGCCGCCCATGTTTGGGGTAAGGATGTTCTTGAAACCGAGGCCGCCCTCAAGGCCGAGTTGCAGGAAAATAGACTCAGGGCCGCAATGATAGGTCCAGCCGGCGAGAAGTTGTCCCTGATTGCCGCAGTCATTACCGACGGGCACCGGGCGGCCGGTCGGGGGGGTTGCGGTGCCGTGATGGGCTCAAAGAAGTTAAAGGCCGTGGTCGTACGTGGGACAGGCAAGGTGCCGGTGGCCGATCCTGAAAAGCTAAAAGCAGTCAATCAGGATATCCTCGAGACTATAAAAAACGGTCCCGCAGCCCGGAGGGCCGAGGCCTTTTCAACTTTCGGCACCACGATGCTGACAGCGGCTTCAGCAGTAAGCGGCGATTCACCGGTGAAGAATTGGGCTGGTGCCGGCATAGTCGATTTCGGCGAAGAAGGAGCGAAGAATTTTGAAGGCGTGGTTATGGATGCCAAATACAGGGTGAAAAAATATGCCTGCGCCAATTGTCCTCTAGGCTGCGGTGCCATCTACGATGTCAAAGACAGCAAGTGGCCTGTGGGTGAAACCGGTCGGCCCGAATATGAGACTTCTGCCGCCTTCGGGTGTTTGATGCTCAACAACAATCTCGAGGCGCTCATCAAATGCAACCATATTTGTAACACCTACGGCCTGGACACCATTTCCGCAGGCGCTACCGTGACCTGGGCCATTGAGTGCTACGAGAACGGAATCTTAAGCAACGAAGACACCGGCGGCATAGAACTCACATGGGGAAATGCGGAGGCTATAGTTCAAGCGACCCAGGAGATGGCGGACCAAAGCACTGAATTTGGCAAGTTGCTGGCCCTTGGTTCCGCCGGGGCAGCTAAAAAGATGGGAAAAGGGACCGAGTACCTGGTCACAGTGAGAGGCATAGAGCTGCCTATGCACGATCCCCGGCTCGGTCCGGGATTCGCAAGAACGTACGCTGTTGATTCCACACAGGCCCGTCATGTTAAAGGCGGGTTGGGAATTCGGCATATGCAAACGCCAGATCCATCGAAATATAACGCCGAAGGCAGCGGGGAACCGGATCTTCGTGCAACAGCGGCCCAGGAAATCGTCAACACAGCGGGATTGTGTTTGTTTAAGGACTTTACCGGCGTGAAAAATATTGCCTGGAAATTGCTGCCGCCCGTCACCGGTTGGGATTTTGGCGAAGAGGAAGAGATGACCGCGGGGCTCAGAATTTACAATATGCGTCACGCCTTCAACCTTCGCGAGGGCATGAAGCCCGCCGATTTCCAGCTCCCAAAACGGAGCGTGGGAGAACCTCCGCAGAACGAGGGTCCTCTTAAGGGGATCACCGTGGATCACAAAGGCTTTATTCGTAATTTTTTCAAGGCTATTGATTGGGATGAGACCACCGGTAAGCCAAGCCGCACTTCATTGGAAAAGCTGGGCGGGATGGAAGATGTGATTAAATCCCTTGGCCTGTAAGAAGGTAAAATCATCCGCGATTTAAATAAAAGCTCCACTCGACCATGTTTTCGGGAGGAGCTTATATGATAAGCAGGCTGCGATGCGTGTCACCGTAAAATTTTTAAGCCTGTTCCGTATCCTTGCAGGGGTGGAGAGTGAGGTGTTGGATGTCGCCGAGGGCACGACCGTCGACCGGCTCTCCAGCATACTGGTTCAAAAATATCAAGACCTCCCCATCGAGAGCGGAGCGACCTTTTTCATGATCAACGGTCAACTTTGCGGGCGCAATCAAGTTCTTGCAGAAGGGGATCAGGTGAGAATATTCCAGTTGAGTGCAGGAGGATAAGACACGCATCTCCCAAGGTAAAGCCCTCTCAGAGCCCGTCCAGATTTACCGCACGGTTTCCATTCAAGATTTAAGGGAGGAAAGGAGAATAATATCTCAAAGGTGCTTCTTAATGGGGCAATCGAATAAGCCGAAGCTCTTTTGTACATTATTTCATTATGTTCACTATTAGTGAACATGCATATTTTGTGTACAATATAAAAATATAATAGAGTTATTAAATACTTGTTGACAATTGTACATTAAAGTATTATGTTCACAAACAATGAACAAGATAAAATAATGTACAAATCGAAGGAAATTCAACTCGATGGAAGCTAAAGACAAAGAGCGAGAAATCCTGCAGAAGGCGTTGGAGGGACTCCAAAAAACAGCCAAGCTAAATGTTCAGATCCAGTACGGCAATTACGATTTTGATGCCATATTGCGAATCGGGTTGCATGAGATGGAATGGGAATTTGCTGCGGAGGTCAAGAAAGCAGTTACACCCGCAACCCTCGGGGCATTTGTCAGGCAACTACGCATTTTTCCCCAAGAACAAAAGGGGCTCCTTGTTACATGGTACGTAACACCCCAAATGGCTGATCGGATGAAGGAGATGGACATTCAATTCATCGATGTAGCGGGGAATGCCTACATCAACGACCCTCCTTTGTTTGTCTTCATCAAGGGGAACAGACCTGTTGATAGGTATCCGACAGAGCGCCCACCACGTGCGCTTCAACCTACTGGACTACAGGTCATTTTTGCCCTCCTGTGCAATCCAGGCCTGGAAAATGAGCCATTTCGTCAAATCGCAAAAGTCGCTAATGCCGCGTTGGGGACCGTCGGCTGGGTAATAAGAGATCTAAAAAGAATGGGCCATTTGCTTGATAGGGGTAAACGAGGTCGCCATTTACTCAGGAAAAAAGAGCTACTAGAACGATGGGTGACTATTTATCCAGATCAGTTAAGACCGAAAAATCTAGTGGGACGTTACAGGGCCCCCAATCCAGAATGGTGGAAGCGCGAAGAGCTCACCAACTTTACGGCCTATTGGGGAGGGGAAATTGCAGCAGCCAAACTAACAAAATACTTGAGACCTCAAATCATAACAATTTATGTGAAGGGAAAAGCCGGTAAATTGCTTCTGAAACACAAAATCATGAAAGAAGCCAATGGGAACATTGAGATTCTTAATGCATTCTGGAATTTTGAATATGAGTGGCAGTTTCCCAAATTAGTCCACCCCATTCTTATTTATGCTGACCTACTGGCAACTGGGGATACAAGGAACATAGAAACTGCAGAGATCATCTATGAACGGGAGCTTACTCGATTTATCCGAGAAAATTGACGGATTCGAAATAGGCCTCTTTGAAACGGTCGTTGAAGTGGCTGAATCGTTGAGCATACCCTTCTTTGTTGTTGGGGCAATGGCCAGAGACATAATCTTGTCCTATGGTTATGGCATTGAGACCGGTCGAGCGACCCAAGATATTGATTTAGGAGTACAGGTATCTGACTGGGAAGCCTATGGACAGTTAAGAGAAGGTTTAATTGCAACTGGAGAATTTAGGCCCGATAAGAAACAAGCGCAAAGACTCATATATAAGGAGCCGTTTCCGATTGATATAATTCCCTTCGGAGCAATTGCAGATCCGGATAATTCGCTGTCTTGGCCACCAAAACACGAGATTACTATGAGTACTCTTGGATTTGAAGATGCGTACCACACTTCGATTACTGTGAGACTCCGGGCAAAACCCGCGCTCGATATAAAGTTTGTTTCTCTACCCGGGTTAGCGCTTCTTAAGATAATCTCGTGGAATGAAAATCGACCTCGGAGCGACAAAGATGCTTATGACCTGTTGTTGCTTATGCGAACATACCTAGATGCCGGCAACCGAGATCGTTTGTGGAATGAAGAGATAGATTTGGTAGGAGAAGATTTCGATTACTTACGTGCAGGCTCAAGACTGCTAGGTCGAGATATCGCTGCGATTCTGAGCCCGGAGGTAAGGAAGGCTGTCATCAAAATATTGGATAAGGAGACGGGAGAGCAGAACCAGTATAGACTTGTTGAAAGCATGATGGAGAGGGGCTTGGACAGTAGTGCTTTCGAAGAAGCGCTTGAACTACTTGGAGAGCTCAAAGCGGGAATATTAGAAAGGCTTTAGTTGATGAATACCTACTCTGCTGCCATTCGAACAAACAGAGG
>JARRRH010000248.1:0-8074 GCA_037380925.1 Deltaproteobacteria bacterium
GAGTCTCCTACAATATGGTATTTTTTTATGGCAAATTCATACAAAAACGTAGTGTAGGGCCTTTTCCCTCAGCCAGCCCGGCCAAGATTTGAGCCATAATTCTATGGATGAAAACGGGAAGACAGGAAATTGAGGAAATGGATGACAAAGACCTACCAGGAATTATCTTAGCCAATTCGGACAGGTATCTCCCCCCGTTGCACTCTCTTGGAGGATCCTTTTTTAACCGTTATCTGGATATGATAGAATCATTGGGCTGTCAGTCTTAACTCCTACCTCAACCGATGTAGCAGTGCCCTCTCAATTTCCTGCAACTGAGCCTTGTCTATTATCTTCTGTCCATCCAGATCACGCACATAGAAGACATCCGCTACTTGGTCCCCTTTGGTTGCGATTTTGGATATACGGATATCAAGTCTGAGATCAAACAGGCAACGTGTAATCAGATAGAGAAGGCCGACACGGTCATCGGCAAACACTTCTATCAATGTAAAAAAATCAGATACTTCATTATCGATAATGACTTGTGGCGGATGTTCCGGTTTCTTGCCCTCCAAGAGAATAGAAGGTGCTGATTTCTGCCCGAGCCGGTACTCAAGAGAAAGCTTGCCGGTAAACGTATCTTTCAGATTTCTTTCCACTTTTTTCCATGATTCCTCCGGGTTCATTGCATCAAGGGGATGGGTGACCTTGAAAATATCTACGGCGGTCCCGTCCCTCCAGGTGTAGATCTGTGCGGACAGGATATTGATATTCTTAAGGGCCAGTACACCGGCGAAATCGGAAAAAAGGCCCGGTCTGTCTTTGGCTATAAATGTGAGTTCCCAGCAGGCTTCGGACTCGGACTCTCTGGCCTTAAAGATGAAAGCCGAGTTTTTGTGCGTGTTAAGCCGGTCCTCAAAACCTTTAACCATTTCAAGGTGAAGCACAATATCTCCGGGCGATGTGCTCAATAGATACCTCGGGGACATTACATCGAACGATTCATTCAGATCTTCGGCACTCGTCCGTTCTCCCATTTCACGTCTAACCTGTGCCTTTGTTTTGCTGACTCTCAACGATGCACCCGCTGTCGCCAGTTCCCCTTTTTCAAGAATGTGGAGAATTTTAAAAAAGAGTTCCTGTACCAGATTTGCGGTCCATTCATTCCATGCCCTCGGCCCCGTTGCCCTTGAATCCGCCCAGGTCAAAAGATAAAGTATGTTCAAACGCTCCACAGCCTTTATGGTGCGTGCACACTGGACAATTACCTTTTCATCACTCAGATCTCTGCGAGTCGCGGTTTCCGCCAAAAGGAGATGATGACGTATGAAAAAGAGGACCTCATCCGCCCGGTCTTTTTCATAACCGAAACGTTCGAGGATTTTTCTCGTAATACCAACACCTCTTCGAGAATGGTCTTTACCATTTTTACCTATATCATGAAAAAGGGCTGCCAAAAAAAGCGTTTCCGCATCCTTCAGTTCCGAGAGGATATCCAGAAGGATCATGTCCCCCTCGCTTTTAATGTTCTTGAGTTTTTTGACTGTTTCCAGGGAATGCCTTCCAACGGGGAAGGTGTGATAGGCATCAAACTGGACCCGCTCCCGGATCCTGCCGAATTCGGGGATAAAGGCGTCCAGGAATCCGGTTTCAAACATCTGATTCAGAGGACCTGTATCTTTCCCTCCGATGACATTGAGAAACCCCCGGATTACCTCATGAGATGTCCTGAACGTATCGTCCACAAGATAGAGAAACTCCCGTACCAGCCGCTTTGCCTCCATAGAAAGCGGACAACCCAGAAGAGCGCTCTTTTCGAAAATTTTCATCAAGAGTAAAGAGGATGAAAGGATGGCGGTCGCTGAATCAAAATTGATTTCATTTTGATCCACGTGGAGCCCCTCACCAATAACCGAAGCCTGAAATCCCCTTTTTTGCCTGAATTTTTTGGGAACGTGAGCGTTCACGAAAGAACGATGGATATCCTTTACGGAAGCCATGCAGACATGTAGCCTTCCCAGGAATTCCTCCACAGCCAGGACGCCTTTTTTATCCTTAAAGCCTAATTTCCTTGCAATCTTCTCCTGATATTCAAAGCTCAACCTGTCATTTCTCCTGCCGGAGATGTGGTGCAGATGATTCCTCACCAGCCACATGAACGCCAGGTTCTCCTCAAGCTCCCGGTATTCATTGTGGGAGAGCTTCCCCAGGTATTCCAGGTCTCTCGGAATTCTCGCTCGAAAGAAGGCTTTGGTCAACCAAAGCATATGGTGATAGTCCCTAAGACCTCCGATACCCTCCTTGAGATGAGGTTCAAGGAGATAACTGGCATCTCCAAAATTATCCATACGGATCTTATCCAGATCCTCGAGCCACTTACCAAAGGCGATCGCTTTTTTGGCAATAACTTTCTTGTAGAGACTCTCCGTCAGGGCGAGAAAAAGCGGGGAATCGCCGCAAATAAAACGTGCATCCATCATAGAAGTCAGGACCTGGAAGTCCTTCCAGCACAAGGTCAGGCAATCCCTGGTGGTTCGTATACCATAGCCGATATCGAGGCCGAGATCCCAGAGCGGAAAGAAGATTTCATCTGAAAGTTTTTTTGCCGTTCCCGGTATCTTCGAGCTGAAAAGAATGACGATATCAATATCGGAATGGAGGCAGAGTTCTTTTCTGCCGTACCCTCCCACCGCCACAAAGGCAAAAGGTCTTTTTTCCCTGAACAGCCGGTGTGCCGACTCGCTTTCTTGAAACATCCCCCTGAAGTACTGGTCCACGATCTCTGTATAGTTTTCCTGGAAGCTTTCCAGGCCCATATCATTTTCGAAATCCGCGTGGAGACGCTCTTTAGATTCCTTGAGTTCTTCAAAAGGGGTTACCATTTTGACACACCGCCGCTTCGAATCATGTTAAAAATCACACCACTATCAAGGGCATCGCGTTTTTCAACGCGTTACGCCTTCAGCCCTTTGCCAAAAGCTTTTCTTTCACCTATATCGCCTCTTTTCCGGTCTCACCCGTCCGTATGCGGACGATCTCTTCCACTGGGACGATAAAAATCTTTCCGTCTCCGATTTGGCCTGTCCGCGCCTTTTCCTGGATGATCTTCACGGCTTCAGGAACCAGTTCGGCCTCCAGTACGATCTCAATGTTGATTTTGGAGATGAAGTCCTCCTGGTATTCTGCCCCGCGATACACCTCTTTGTGGCCGCGCTGACGGCCGAAACCTTTTACCTCAGTTACGGTCATCCCTTTTTCATTTTAGCCTCTCTCCCTTCATGTCTTTTTGCGATGTCATCCTTCTCGGTATCATTCGAGATACAAATATCCTAAAATTTATAGGCGGTCTCATTATGTTGACTCAAGTCCAAACCCATTATTTCATCCTCTTCCCGAACGCGCAGGCCCCAGATCTTGTCCACTACCTTAAGGAGAATGAAGCTGAGGACAAAAGTATAAACGATCGTTACAAGAACGGCTAGACACTGGAGCCCTAGCTGGGCAGCATTTCCAAAGAAAAGACCATCTGAGCCACCAGAGTTGACTGCCGTGGTGGCGAACAGTCCGGCGCAAATCAATCCAATGATACCGCCAACACCGTGGATGCCCACCACATCGAGGCTATCGTCATAACCGAATCTGTTCTTTAGCATAATCCCCGAGTAGCAACCAACGCCTGCGAACAACCCAATGAGCGCGGCAGAAACGGGACCCACGAATCCTGAGGCAGGAGTTACGGTCGCTTTTCCAGTCAATTTCCACTCCATCGCAACCCATGCCAACGCCCCCATGGTTCCAGCAACATGGGTGGCCACAAAGGCGCTTCCCGCCAAACTGCCGGCTGACAAGGCGCTTCCCCCATTGAAACCGAACCATCCGAACCAGAGAATTCCGGCGCCCAAAAGAGTCATGGGAAGATTGTGTGGCTGAAGGTTTTCAGTGCCGTAACCTTGACGCTTTCCCAAAATGAGCGCTGCGGCTAGGGCGGCCACGCCCGAACTGAGATGGACGGCAATACCACCGGCAAAATCAAGGACCCCGAGCTTAGCCAACCAACCCCCATCACTCCAGATCCAATGGACAAGCGGATCATAAACAAAAGTGGCCCATAGCAAGCTGAACAAAAGAAAAGGTCCGAATCTCATCCTCTCTGCAAAGGCCCCTGTGATAAGGGCGGGCGTAATCACGGCGAACATGCACTGATATATCATAAAGACCTGATGAGGGACGGTAGGGGCATAAACGGGATGTGGCGTTAGGCCCACATTCCTCAGCCCAAACCATTCCAAGCCGCCTATGATCCCAAATTTGTCCGGGCCGAAGGCCATGGAGTAGCCCCACAAAATCCACTGAAGACTTATGAGACCAATGATGATAAAACTCTGCATAATGGTTCCCAAGGTGTTCTTGGTGCGCACCATTCCTCCGTAGAACAACGCGAGGCCAGGGGTCATGAGCATGACCAGGGCCGCCGACATCAATACAAAGGCTGTATCTCCCGTGTTCATTGCTTTTACCTCCTTTTGTCTTCTGAAAACCCTAAAAGCAATGGCCGTGCCACTTTGGGGAGATCTCTTTTTAAACAATAAAATCAAGTAGATAAATTTTCATTAGAATAAAACCGTCATTTCGTTCCTACAATTTTGTAGCGTATTAAACCGGATGGGTTTGGAAAAGAATCCGTCACCCCCGACCATCGCAAGGGCGATTCCTCCGGAGCCTCACGTTTTTCGGCAAAGCAAAAGGGTTTTTGTATCAAATAGGAGAAATAAAGACGGGAAGCTTTGAAACCGCGGAGTAACCTTGACCTGCCCCTACAGGAAGGCCAAAACAACGCAACAATCATATGTTGCTTCTTTTGCTACATTTTTGTATTTTTGGCAAGCAGCCTTGATTTCCATTCCGTTTACGAGTGAGCCTCCTCCCGCAGAGCCGGAGGCATCAGGTGGCCCCCCGAGGGGGGCTCAGGGAGGTAGCCTTTTCTGAAGTGACTGGTGAGAGGGCGCCGTCTTTTCGTGACTTATCTCTGGGGGAAACCGCAGCCATCCCGACGGGTGGAATGCGGAGGGGGCAGAACTCCCCTGGAGGTAAGTCACTGAAAAGACCAGCCCGGAGCCTCGGAACGCAAGAAAAGGCTTCCTCCCTGAGCGTTGCGTCATCATTTAACAAGTACTACCTCTTCTAAACTCCGGATCGGTAGAACCTATCCGGGTCCTCCACCAGGGGTGGAGGGCTTAGCGACAACTAAGTCACGGCAGGAGCTACAAAGAATAGGCGAGGGCCTGAGCAGGAGAGTCTTTCGTGAAAACCACCCCGAAAACGCATCATGAACCGGACAAAATTGCCTGTCTTTACGAGATCAGCACGGCGCTCCATGCGCCCCTGGATCTCAGAAAGGCGGTCTACAAGGTCCTTGAGCTTTTGTCGCGGTATCTCGGCATGAACCGGGGATCGATTACCCTTTTGCACCCCGAAACTTCGGAAATCCACATTGAAGTGGCTCACGGCATCTCAGCCGCAGCCAAACGCAGGGGGCGCTACAAGCTGGGGGAGGGAATTACGGGCCGTGTAATCACCACAGGCCGCCCCATGGCTGTCCCCGACATAGATGCTGAGCCCCTCTTTCTCGGCCGCACCGGCCCCAGGGTAAGACCGGACAAGTCGACGGTCTCCTTCATCTGTGTTCCCATCAAGGAAGGGGCGAGGGTGATCGGGGCCCTCAGCGTGGATCGGGTCTTTGACGAGGCCATCCCTCTGGAAGAAGACGTGCGGTTTCTCACGATTATCAGCAGTCTCATAGCGCAAAAGGTTGCGCTTCTGGAGCGCATCAACCGGGAAAAAGAAAAACTAAGCGAGGAGAACCTGAGGCTCAGAAAGGAACTCGGCAAGAAATACAGCTTCAGCAATATCATGGGGAACAGCCGCAAGATGCAGGAGGTCTTTAACCTTATCACCCAGGTGGCAAAGAGCAATGCCAATGTCCTCCTTCTCGGAGAAAGCGGGACCGGAAAGGAACTTGTGGCCAATGCGATCCACTATAACAGTTTGCGGGCGGGCAAACCGCTGGTTAAAGTCAACTGCGCGGCCCTTCCGGCAAATTTGGTCGAAGCGGAGCTTTTCGGTTACGAGAAGGGGGCGTTTACGGGGGCCAACCAGCAAAAGGCAGGGAAGTTCGAACTGGCCAGCGGCGGGAGCATTTTTCTTGACGAGATCGGGTCCTTACCCCTGGAAAGCCAGGGCAAGTTGCTCCGCGTTCTCCAGGAGAGGGAACTGGAAAGGCTGGGCGGAACAAAGACCCTCAAGGTCAATGTGCGGCTCATTGCAGCGACCAATAGAGACCTTGCCGGCGCCGTTGAGAAAGGGGCATTCCGTTCAGACCTGTTCTACAGGCTCAATGTGTACCCCATATATCTGCCGCTCCTCAGGGAAAGAGAGGCGGATGTCCTTTTACTGGCGGACTACTTTCTGGAGAAATATGCCAAAGAATACGAAAAGGACATTCGCAGAATCTCCACTCCCGCTATTGACGCCCTGGTCCACTATCACTGGCCCGGAAACGTGAGGGAGTTGGAAAACTGCATAGAGAGGGCCGTCCTGCTCTGTGAGGACCAGGTGATTCACAGCTACCACTTGCCGCCGACCCTCCAGACGGCTGAGGACACGGGCACCCAGCAGACTCAATCGTTGGGGGAGGCCATGGAGACCTTTGAAAGAGAGTTGCTGATTGACGCTCTCAAAACCAGCCGGGGAAACATGAGTCGGGCGGCTAGGGCGCTGCGCACCACAGAACGGATCTTTGGCTACAAGGTCAAGAAACACGGTCTGAACCCGAAGCAATACAAATGAATCGTCCCAGGTCTTGACACAAAAACGCAGTTTTTCTATATCCTTGACCCCAGTTCTTCGCCAGGGATGGCCATTCCCCTCAAGGCGATATCTATGGCGTTCTGGGGAGGCGGACTGATCTTTGAGGGTTGAAACGCTTCGGGTTCGTCGGAACGAGAAATTCTGCCAGGGCTTTTGTGGCGTAACCCTCAAAGATCAGCCCACTGCAAAGCCCGGTGAATTTGTTTTGAGATATCGTCTTTCGGGGAACAGCCATCCCGGCTCCGAAAAATTTGACAAAGCCGCCTCAGCAGGCAAGCATTATCCCATCGCCAAGGCAGGGGCAGGGGGGGCTGACCCCCATGCCCCTGCAACATCGCGAAACCGTTTTTGGATAGGCATGACTTTATAAATACAGCTTGAGGATGTGACCATGGACGGCATTGTAGGCATATATGGCTTCGGCGACCGTGAACTGGTGAACAAAGCGTTTCTTGCAACCGGCGCCTGCCAGCACCGCGGCAAAGCGAGCACAGGGCTGGCGATTGCAAACCGAAAAGGCATTTACATTCACAAGGGGCTGGGTCGGATTGCCGATGTTATTGACTATGACCTCATCAAGATTTTCCAGGATCTGGAGCCTATCGGGGCCATCGGAAACATCGGCTACACGAAAAGAAAGATGGCTGAAAAGGTCAACGCCGAGCCTATAGAAATACAACCTAAGAAGGACACGAAGTACAGGCTTGCCCTGACCGTGGACGGATATCTTCTCAAAGAAGAAGATCTCAGGGATGAGCTGGAGGAAGGCTACAGCCTAGAAACGGAAAACAAAACCGAAGTAATAGGTGCTTTACTTCACAAATACATCTGCGAAGAAGGCATCACCTTCGAGGCTGGAAGAAAGCTGGTGGACAAGTTGCACGGCAGGGCCACTTTCGCTTTGGTCGCCTTGGTTCATGACGGAAAAGAACCTTTTATGATCGCCCTCAATGACGACAAGGCCTTTGAGCCCTTCTGCTATGCAAGAATTGACGGCACCTTTGTCGCCGCTTCGGAATCGTGTTCCCACAGAAGGCTCAACGGCGTGACCGAGAAGGAATATGAGGGCGCCCAGATGACATTGTGCTCTTCCGGGGGATTGGAGACCAAGCGTCTGAGAAAAGAGGACGCCATGCCGGATATCTTTCAAGGGGTTTATTTCGGCAATGTGGCCTCTCTCTTTCGGGGGAAAGAGATATTTCAGCTCCGGCGAGAACTGGGTTTG
>JARRRH010000249.1:0-4475 GCA_037380925.1 Deltaproteobacteria bacterium
GGCTTTTTGTTCATTTTGACGTATGTGGCGGTAAAAAGTTTACTCTATTTACCGAATAATCCTTTTACCTTATCAGTAACATTCTCCCCACTCTTTTTATCGCCTGTTCCCAGAGTCTCCAGTTGTTTTCTAACTTCCCCGCCCACCGCCTCAAGACTTATACCTAGCGCCTTAAGTTCCTTGTTCAGCACATCGCTCACGGCAGGTGAAGTGATCTGTTTGTGCAGTGCCGCGAAAACTTTCTCAAATACCTCGGCCGGGGAAGCACCGCCCTTTTCCTTTCCCACGTCCTTGAGGTGAATATCCGGCAGGGACGCACTTATGGTCTTCCCCCCAACCATGGACACAGCGAGGTTCACCTTCCCTTCCCTTACAATGAAGTCTTTGATCAGGAGCTTTTTGCCCTCGCCTTCTTTTCCAGCCCCCTTCTTTGAAGGTTCGCCTTTGCTTGCGCTCCCTTTTATGTTGTTTAAAATAGTTTGGAAGTTGTCGGTGCCACGATTCCTCTCATAGGTAATTACAGGATCAACAACCTCGACCTTGTCAATGATAATGGTGTCTCCTGTCAGGGACTTCTCATTTACGTCCATGTGGACTGAACTCACGGTCATGGCCTGCGGAGACCTGAATCCCTTGGGATTCCCCAGATAAAAGTCCTTGAGCGTCGCCTCCCCGGAAAATATGGATATGTCCACATCCCCGAGCCGTACCTCTGTTTTTGTGATTTCGGGACCATATCTGTTGACCACACTCTTGATGATCGGGCCAAGGTTCGAGAGTCCTATGAACACTACCGCGATGATGATGACTGCGACTCCCCCTGCACCTATTAGAATCCATTTCTTCATGACTTAGCCCCCTTCAAAAAAATTGGTTGATGTGCATGATGATCGTCAATCCAAACACAGTCCTCTGTTCAAAACTTATTGCAGAGGGAGGTTGATATTTGGAAATTTCCCCGACAGCCTTGCCCCGCCATTTCAGCCTGTCAAGATAGGTGGTGCCCAGACCGATGGGGCATTCTGATGTTATTGTGTTTTCAACAAAAAAGCCGCCTCTGCTGGAAGCCCGACGCAGGTAGTTAGGAACATCGCTGATCGGTGCAAATACTTGATTAGGAGATCTCTTCACGAGGGACTTGGTTTCCATTTCAATCACTTTCTCTTTTCCCTATCTTTACCCCTCAGGATGCCACTTTGACATGTGTTCTGCATGCGTTTTCAAATAGGCCCCGGGCTTGTACAACTCGTCATAGAATTCCAGATCCAGATGATGTGCCTGGAGGTAGGTTATGACGAAGATTGAGGGGACCGTGCCCGGAAACTTTCCGAAGGTATCGAAAACGTATTGGGCCTGCAGGGCCACGCACTCTTTGAATTCTTGGCTGTGGACCTCGGCGGATGAGCGGACCTTCCGTGAGTCTTTCCATGGCCCTGGTGTGTCGGGATGGAACGGACCGCCGGGGCCGAACTTTCGCTCACAGACCGCCTCGACCCCAGCACGCAAGTCAGGGGAATGGGGAGGGCAGAATCCCTCCATCACCCCATCGAGTCCCGTCGGATTGGGAAAAGGCCATCATTTATAGGTGTCGTATCTGAATCCAAGCCCTGGAACCCTTGGATCGCCGCTTGCACCCATTACGCTGAAGGGGTCCAGACCGTTAAACATCCATCCGCCCAGGCCCATAGCCTGAAGCATGAGAGACCCAGCATAACAACTGGTCGCAAGCTCCGCCGTAACTTCTGCCATGCTCCATTGCTCTACGAACGTGAGAGGCCACACATTGTCTACATCCACCAGGTGCCTGAACTTTTCGATGCCGGGCACCGAACGCCCATTGATGTCATCCTTGAGGACCAACCCGTTCTGCAACATATAGAAGAGATTGAGAAGCGCGTGCTGCGCGAGATCTCCCACGGGAATCACCAACAGGGTCCCAGGGTGGTTCACGACCCACGTATTGTGGGCCTCTACATGGGGCACCTCGGGCGGTATGCACAGACGCCCTTCCTGGATCTTCTTGACACGACTGTGGAGCGCCTTCAGAACCGTTTTCAGGTCGAGAGCCCCTTTCAGGTCTCTCTCGGCAAAAGGTGGCGCATCACGAGCTTCCAGTGCGTAAACCCCGCTGTCATCCGTGAAGAAAGTTTTGCTCGTGTGGAACCCCGCAGCCGAAGGAAACGTCCGCCCGCCTGCTGAAGCCACGTAGTTTGACAGGTACGGCGCATATCTCTGCCCCCGGTAGATCATGTTGTGCCAACCGGTGTTGCTGCCGCAAGCCGTCGCCACGAGGAGGGTCTCGATCTCTGAAAGCGGCATATGTTTGTGTTTCGACCTGTAGGCGAAAACACCGTCAGGAATCTCCGCCCCCATGAAAAACCGTCTCGAACGGCGGCCTAGGAGGGCTTCAATAAAACCGAAGGAAAACAAATCCTCAAATCCGGGCGGAAAATCCTTGGCTGTCATGTATTCCTCCTCCTCAATACACGGGGACAAGGGAATAACCTCTAGCCTGATAGCCGATCTCTGAAATCCAGCCGTTCGGGACTTGTTTGATTTCAGGTAGAATCGAAGCCGGGTCGACACCAAAATAATTTGCCGCAGTGAGACATACCTCGAAATCGATGCCGTCCTTGGACATTTTAGAAATGGTATCAGCGATCTGCTTGAGATATTCCTGCTCCTCAGCACTGAATTCAGCTTGGTTACTGGAGATTAACCTGACGGCACTGCCGATGAAGACAACCACAAAGACGGGATTTTTATTCATAGCCACAAGCTGTTTGCAGGTATCGTGGATAAGCTTTACATGGACGGCCGCGCTCTTGGGAATCCCGTCTCTCATATCAAAAATGACATTCGCATTGTTGACCCCTCTCATGGCGTCATATTGTTCTGCAGATGTAACTGAGATGCATGAAAATACCAAAAAATGCGCCACTAGGGATGTCAGGAGTATTTTTCTTCGATTCGTTTCCATCTTCCGCCCTCCTCTTCTTACGATACTCTGTTCTTTATAGGTGTGTTCCTTTTTGCCATAAATCGTCGTGCCGCAGCCACTTACGATTTGTCGAGTTGAACGATTACCGGCGCAGACTTCGTGATCGTGTTAAACACCGGGGAATACTTCTGAGCCATTTTCACCATTTCCTCTTTTTCCTCATCGGAAGCATCCGCGTCGATTTTGAAGTATACCCGAATGTCCTTGTAACCCACTGGGACATCCTCCGATAGGCCCAGAAAGCCCCTGAGATCTATGTCGCCCTCATACCTGGATTGAACACCTCTTATGTTGATGCCCTTGGCAGAAGAGTGCGCGACCAAGCTCGTGGTCAGGCAGCCTGAAAGCGCAACCAGAAGATACTCAACAGGATTAGTTCCCTGACTGTTTCCAAGGAGGACAGGTGGTTCATCCATCTCGAACACGACCGCCTGCCTTGCCGTGTCCTCTTTGAGGGCTCCGTAGAAATCCCGAACTGTCGCCTGGCAGTGAGTTCCGCTGATCCATTTGTTGGTGGCGCGAAACTTGAATTTGGCCACTTCCGGGTTTTGCTTGATGAGATCAAGCGTGGCGAACAGCTGGTCGACGTTTACACCGTTTACGAATTTGCCTTCTTTTTTTGCTTCCATTGGTTCACCTCCTTTTGGCTTCATGGATCTCTGTTGATAATGTCGCAGAATATATTGGAAAACTAGAGATTGCCATGGAGGCGATCATGTATTTTATGGTACACGAAAGGAGTACTCCTGACCGACTCCGCCTTTGAAAAAACCATGCCTCAGATGTTCGGGATACGAATTTGTGACTTGAATTGAGGCTGGAAGTCTGTATATTATATCAAAATACTATATTTTAAGGGCCTGAGAAATTGGCGTGTCATTATCCATTCATTACCCTTAGAGATTATCTTCCGTGAATAAAATGAAGGACATGGCGGAAATAAGAAATCTGTCAGATATCTCGAGTCGGACGAATCGTTCCGAGGCTTGCTGACCTCAGAGTGGCGTGTCCCAGGTGGGCCTTCCGAGTCTTGATCAGCCTTTTGTGGCCGGATCAGTTCAGTCCCCGGTGGGAAACCTGCCCCAGGTCTCGTCTGCCCATTCTTGGCGTGACCGATTAGGAGCTTTGAAAGTGCGATGGGGTTTAGGCCGCATGCATTACACGGTGGATCCGGGCCTTTATGCCCTGGGCAGACCTAATGAGATGTCTCCGGTTCTGGTGACGGCCAACTACAAGTTGACCTTCGATTGCCTTCGAAAGGCGCTTCCGGGGCTAGACCTCTGGATACTGGTGCTCGACACCAAAGGCATTAACGTGTGGTGTGCGGCTGGGAAGGGGACCTTTGGAACCGTGGAAATCGTCCAACGAATCAAATCCACCCACCTGGATCGGCTTGTCTCTCACCGGGAAATTATTCTCCCCCAGTTGTCAGGCCCAGGCGTTGCGCCCCACCTCGTAAAAAAGCTCTCCGGCT
>JARRRH010000250.1:0-9226 GCA_037380925.1 Deltaproteobacteria bacterium
CCTCTTTCAGCTATTCAATCGAAGAGGGCTTATGAAGATCTCTGATTTTTGATATGGGAATCAGGCCGGTCACGCCCGGCTCCAGCAAGACAAAGTACCCGAACTTCTCCTTTTTTTCCAGGATTCCCTGCAGAGACTGACCGCTCTTGTACCTTTCGGGCACTTCCAGCCAAGGATCCCCTTCCGCATCTTTGATGCTCAGCGAGATCCTTCTTGCTGGGAGATCGATTTCCTTAACCACAACCGGAACTCGATCGCCCATCCTCACCACTTCCTCAGGCTTCATTACCCGCTTTGTGTAACTCATTTCACTGATGTGAACCAGTCCTTCAATCCCGGGGAAGAGCTCGACGAACGCCCCAAAACCTGTACACCGCTTCACCTTCCCCGTGACTTTATCTCCCTCGCGCACTTTGCCTTCAAGATTCTCCCACGGATCCCCTTCCAGTTCCTTCATGGACAGGGAGATCCTTCCGCCCTTTCCTTCTTCCATACCCATGACTTTCACCCGCACCGAGTCACCCACGCTCAAGACCTCGTTCGGTTTTTCGAGCCGGGACCAGCTTATCTCCGAAATGTGGACCATGCCTTCCACACCCGGAAAAATCTCTACAAAAGCCCCATAGGGCATGAGCCGTCTCACCCGGCCTTGCCGTTCATCTCCCACCTTCAAGTCTTGTAAAAACGCCTCCGCCGCCTTTTTCTGCTCTCTTTTGAGAAGCTCAGCCCGTGAAAGAACAATATTCCTTCCCCTGTCCTCGAACTGGGTAACCAAAAAGGGATAGGACTTCCCGATATGTTGCTCCAAATCTTCCTCATGGATCACATCGATCTGACTCAAGGGGCAAAAGGCCTTTTTGCCCATAGTCTCAATATGAAAACCCCCCTTGATCCTGCCCTTGACCTTTCCTTCAACGGGGATACCTTCATCATAAGCCTCTTTTAGGGCCTTTAGGCCCCCGACCCCGGAAAGGGCCTTCGAAAGCCGGATCTCACTGCCGTTAAAAGAGACCACATAAAGATCGAGAGTGTCCCCGACTTTGTAGGGCAATTCGCCCCTCTCGTCAAAGAGCTCCTCTTTGTCTACCACGCCGTCGATCTTGGTTCCCGTGTCCACGAAAACCGATTCCTTTCCGATGGACAGGATCTCACCCCGAATTCTGTCCCCAACCCGCACATCCTCGCCCATACCGGACGTGTAGGACTCAAGGAGTTCCTCAAAGCTGTCCCTCTCGTTATCCTTGAATTGATCTGACGAATCGTCGGACATACGCTCTCCCTCCTGCTAAATCGTCATTCCTCCACCGGCTATGCCGGTGAGAATTGAAAAGGTTTCACCTTCCTGTTCATCCCCTCCACGCTCAGAGGGTTCATTTGATGCCTAAACACGCTTGACACGGCCGCTTGCTTGAAATTAGTATACAAGCTCCGTGCGCGGGAGACCGGAGTCCTTTTAACCACATTGAATTTCAAGGTCATGCCAGTACGGACCCAGTGAGGCGTGTCATGTTGATCCAGATGCTTGAAACCGGCCCTCTCCTGGTGAACTGCTACATCGTCGCCGATGAAGCCAGCAAGAAAGCTGCTGTCTTTGATCCCGGCGGCGATGTGGATCAAATCTTGAAAACCCTGTCCGACCATGATCTGAAGGTGAAATACATCGTCAACACCCACACCCATTGGGACCATGTGGGCGGGAACAGGGAACTTCAGCAGGCCACAGGAGCTCCGATTCTCACTCACCGTCAAGAGGCTCCCGCGCTTCAGGCTGCCAGCAACCACGCTGCTCTTTTCGGTACCAACGTTTCGGATTCGGAGGCAACCCAAAGCATTGAGGAAGGGGATGTGGTCGTGTTGGGAGCAATACAATTCGAGGTTATCGATCTTCGAGGCCACTCTCCCGCCGGACTCGGGTTTATCTTTGAGGGGGAGATGGACATAGACGGCGCTTCAGAGATCAGAAAAGTGGTCATTTGCGGTGATGCGCTCTTTGCAGGGAGCATCGGTCGCACTGATTTTCCCGGCGGGGACACGGATCTCCTGATCGAGAACATAAGGACAAAAATATTTTCCCTTCCCGATGACACGCTTGTCCTTCCCGGCCACGGCCCTGTAAGCACTGTAGGCCATGAAAAACGCCACAACCCATTCTTCTAACTGTCTACATAGCTCAAGATGTTAAGATGTACCAGCCCAAAGCGTGGGAATGTCGACTTTTGGAGAAGCCGGAACGGCGCTTCCCCGAAAGCCGGTACCTCAAAAGAATTCCTACGCCTCTGTGCCCTTCCACGCCTAAACCGTCTTTTTGCTTTGGTCCCAGTAGGGGTCTCTTAATCCCTTTTTGAAAATTTTTCCCGAGCCTGTTCTGGGAAGCGCCTCCAGAAAGTCCACGCCCTTGGGTGCTTTGTAGTGGGCCAGATGTTCTTTACAAAAGCCGATAATCGCCGCTTCCGTCGATTGGTGGCCCGGTTTCAGCACGACACACGCCTTCACCGCCTCGCCCCATTTTGGATCCGGAATGCCGATGACCGCTGCCTCCAGCACATCAGGGTGCATATAAAGCACATTTTCCACCTCTGTGGAGTAAACGTTTTCTCCCCCGGTGAGGATCATGTCCTTCTTGCGGTCAACGATGGTAACGTACTCCTCCGCATTGACTACAGCCAGGTCGCCGGTGTAGAGCCAGCCATTCCTGATCGCCTCCCCGCTCTCCTCGGGCATGTTCCAGTATCCGGGAGTCACAATGTCGCCCTTCACAATGATCTCCCCTACTTGGCGGTTGTCTCTGGCCACTTCTCGGCCCTGTTCGTCTACCACCTTGAGGCTCACATTAATAAACTCCCTTCCTGTGCTCGCTTTGAACTCAAGCTGCTTGTCCCAGTCCAAATCTTTCAGATGGTGTTTCAGGATGGACATGGTGAGATAGGGACTTGTTTCGGTCATACCGTAGGTTTGAATGTAGTCGCACTTGAAGATGTCTATGATCCTTCGCACCACCTCCGGAGCAATGGGTGCACCTCCGCTCAACAGAACCCGCAAACTCGAATAGTCGAATTCATTCACCCTGGGGTGATTGATCATCATATTGAGCATGGTGGGAATAAGGTTGGTGAGAGTAATGCGTTCCTCTTGAATCAGCTCGAGAACCTTGAGAGGATCAAAGGCAGGAATAATCACATGTTTCCCTCCTACCCAAGTAATCGCAAAGGTGGCCCAGGCATCCGCTAGATGAAACAAGGGGGCGACATGAAACCAGTGGTCACTGTCGGTCAAATGGATGTCCCCTATGGCGCCCAAAGCATGGCTTTTCACATTCTTGTGGGTGAGCATCACGCCCTTGGGCCGTCCCGTGGTACCGCTGGTGTAATAAAGCTGAGCCACGTCGTCATCATGGATCAGTACTTCCGGCGGGGGTGCGTCCCCCTCATTCTCGAGCAGAGCCTCGTAGGCCAAATCGTATCCCTCTGAGAGCTCTTGCCTCTGAGTCCAAACGATTCTTTCAATTCCAGGCACAAGAGTCGGAATTTCCTTCACCTGCTCAGCGAATGCAGCTTGAGCAATGAGTATTCTGCACTCGCTGTCCTTAAGAATCATGGCTAACTCATTTGGGGACAGCCGGAAATTGAGTGGAACCAGTATTACCCCCAAGTGGGCAGCTGCAAAATAGGCTTCAAGGAAAACGTGGCAGTTCTCATGAAGGATGGCCACACGGTCGTTCCTTTTCATGCCCAGTCTGGTGAGGCCGTGGCACAGCTTCCACACCCTCGAGGCGAAGCTCCCGTAGTTCATGCGAAGATCGCCGCAAACGATCGCTTCCCTGTTGGGGTACAGCTTGACCGCTTTGGGGAGAAGTTCATTTAAGGGCATGAACAGTCACCTCCTGTAATCTCCCATCAAATCCCAGAAATATTAAGGAGAGCAAAATATTGTTTGCATTTCCGAGGGCCATGGGGCTTTTCTTGTGCTCCGAGTAGTAACTTGAAGAAGTTGTTGGTTGTTCAGGGCCCGCATGCGCCGACCCTCCAGCAATCCCATTTTGGCGCTTCCCGTTTTGGGAATTATTATAGGAGCTTCTGCCTCGCCAAAGGAGACCTGGAAGGCGGCCGCACTTCGAGAAGCATTCGGATAAAGTGTCTGCATCAGAGCGCCCAGTCCTTGCAAGAAGACGGCCGGCCCGGTCATGGTGAAAAAGTTTATCCCTGTCATGGCCGTGCCTGCCATGTGTAGCGGCATGAGTTCCTTGATCTGGGCATACATCAGAGCACCGGTCATGCGGAAAAATCCAAAAAGGAAGAAAAGGAATGCCAGAAACCCAAACCCTGCTTTCCGGGACAGCAAACCTATGGCGAGCACGATCCCTCCGAGCACCACGTGACCCGCTACAACGAGCCATTTTCGGGTCTTCAAAAGCCTGTCTGAAAGGGCTCCCCACACAGGAGCACCAGCAATCACGCCCATGTTCATGAGCAAAATCGTGTTGCCCGCGGCTATGGCCGAAAAGCCCATGACCTCTAAAAGGTAGGGGCCTGCCCAAAGGCTTTGAAAAGCTGCAAACACACCGTAGCTGACAAAGGTTCCTGAAGAGATGATCCAGTAGTCTCTCTGCTTCAAGAGAAGAAGGACTCTGGAAATGGCCCCCTCTGACTTTTCTTTGGCCTCGGGCCCGGACGATTTTTCCCCTTCTCCCTCCGGTGTGTCCCGCGCGACCGTGTATAAAACCACGATCAAAAGAAGATTGACCCCGGCAATGAGTTGAAAGGTGGTGCGACACCCGAATTCGTCAACCAGAAGAACCAGCGGCGTTGTACATAACGAGGCCCGACAAGGTGGCAAAGCTGAGGGGCCCGAACCACAAGGTGAGAAGCTTCAAGGGCCCCATGAGATTGCAGGCCATGCCGATGCCAAGCAAGGCCCGGCCCAAGACGCCCACGGTCAGGTTGTTCGACCAGGAAAAGATCAAGGCACCAAGAACACCGACAAGGGACAGGGCGCTCATCATCCGCCTCGCACCCACTCTATCGAGGAAAATGCTGATGGGTATTTGAGTCAAAGCAAAGGCGTAGAAAAAGGAGGCGGAAAGGAGCCCCAACCCTTCAGTCTCCAGAAAGAGGTCCTGCAAAAGCTGCGTCGATATGATGGCATTTGAAGCCCGGTAGAACTGGGAAAGAAAAAAATTGCCGGATGCCAGGGCAAAGATTGCCCAACGCCGGGACATCTTACTCCTCCTTTTGCTGAGGGGGGCATCATACACTTTCGCAGAAATGCTGTGCAATCGAAAATCGACTTTGGAGGCGAATGACGAGCATAGGCATTCATAACAATCAAGAGAGTCTATTCTGAAATGGGAAAGGTGATGACAAAGGTGGTGCCGGAGCCAACCTCGCTTTTCATGGAGATCTGAGCACGGTGTTGGTGCAGGATCGAACCGATGATGGCCAAGCCCAAGCCGGTCCCTTTCCCTTCCTTTTTGGTCGTAAAGAATGGGTCGAAAATCCGCTCTTGTATCTCTTTCGGGATTCCTGCACCATTGTCCGCTATGCGTAAAATCACCTTGTCCCCGCGTAAAGAAGTGCTCACACGGATAGTCCTCGGCCTTTCCTTTTTTTCTTCCAGGGCGTCCACGGCATTGATCATGAGATTGATCAGGACCTGCTGCAGACTGTTCTGATCCCCCATGATGCTCGGCAGGGTCTCGGTTTTTTCCACCACACAGTCAATATGTTTCATCTCCATCTGGTGAACCAACAGGGCGGTAGTAGAGTCCACAATCTGGTTAACGGAAAGGGGAACCATTTTTTCTTCTGACACGCGGGCAAAGGTCTTAAACCGAGAAATAATGCCCACCAGCCGGTCCATTTCACTCTTCATGAGGTCCAGATGCTTTTTTGTCTCTTCGGTGGGTTTCAAGATCTTGAGCAAATCGATGAGCCCGGAAATGGAGGTCAGGGGCTGGCCGATTTCATGCACCACACCGGCGGCCATCTGGCCCACCGCCCCCATCTTGGCGGACTGAACCAGCAGGGCCCTACCCTCCTTAAGCTTTCTGCTCATTTCATTGAAGGCCTGGCCCAGGTTCTCGAATTCATCGCCGCTCTGGATATCCACTTCAATGCCGAACTCCCCGTCTGCAATCTGTTGCGTTCCTTTCTTGAGCGTCTCGATGGGAACCAGGTTCTTACGGATCAGGGTCACACTCAAAAGGCAGACCACCAGGAAAGTAAGGAGGGCAAAGAGAAAAAAGAAAGTCTTGAAATGGGCAACCGGTTCCAAAACCCTGGACCTTGATTCGCTCATCACAATGGTCCAACCGGGAACGAGAAAATGGTACTTCAAAAAAAGAGTCCAGTAACCCGTGAAATAATGTTCTTTTGCGAACTCGTATTCGAAACTGCCTGCCACCGGGAAATCGGCCATGATCTTCAAGGCCATGCGATCCAATTTGAAATCCTGTGGCGCAGAAAAAAGAATCTGGTTTCCCGGCCCGATCACGAGCAAAGGCATGTCCGCGATGAGGTCCGCTTCACTCTCCACCCCCCAGAGAAACCCGGGTTCTGCCTCCCCAAGGGCCACGCCCTCTTCTGGATGTCGAGGGTTGATGAGGCGCACCATGAATATCCTCGGCCTTCCTTCAGAGCTTTGCCGACTGATCACCAAGCTCCGGCCCATCTTCATGTGATCGAGTTCCTCAACAGTGAACTCGGGCATGCCTTCAAGTCTTTCCGGGACACTGTGCTCCCACCGCTGCTCACCCCCGATGACTTGAAGGGTTCTGAAGGGTTTTCCGGCTCCGGTCTCAGGATCGAGAAGCCCGGCGTCTGCGCTTTGATCCAGAGATGAGATAAATATGCCCAGAGCCGTGTCCATAGCCATCAGATTGTTGTATATTTCCAGACCCTTGAGCTTGCATTCCTGGCCCAGCCTCTTTATGGCCTGCTCGGTGAGCTGGGCAGTGACTGTTTTAAAAGTGACAGCGGCAAGAATGGTCAAAGGGAGGAGTGCGCAGAAAATGAAGAGGAAAAAAATGCGCCGAGCGACCTTGCTGGTTAAGAAAGCCTTGTCAATATGCATCTTTTCAATTGGGACTCAAACCTGCATGTTGGCAAACGCATGAGGGCCCGCGACCTTTTCCATCATGGCCCGGTTACTTGTCTTTTAGCCGGGGGGTTCTTCAGCAGGCGGTGTGTCGTCATCGGGGTGCCTCCATTTCCGGGGTTTGCCGTACAGCTCGTCCAGTTCCCGGCCACCTCCTATGAATAAACCGTCCCACGCGCGAAGGATGTCATCCCGCGACTTCTTTCCTCGTATTTGGGTACTAAAATCGCCGTCCGGCCCGTTGCTCCACAGATCGTAACAGGTGTTTATAGGTTTGTTGTTCCGATCTCTCCGCCAGTACTTGGGGGCAGCCGTGGCAATGTTCACGAATTGGTAAGGATTCCCCCACGGGTCAACGAAGGGCCCCCCTTCCAGTTCCTCCAAGCCGTCAGGGTACCGACCATTGTCTTCATAAAAAGCATCAATCAATTTGGCAATCGCCTCAATATCGCTCTTGGCTCGGATCTCCTGTGTTTGAGCGATAAAAACTCTGTAGTGGTAAACCGCAATAGCGGCCAGAGTGGACATGATCGCCACAACGACCAACAACTCCACAAGGGTAAAGCCCAGCACTCTGATGGTCCGATACTCTTTGAACTGCCTTATTTTCGCTGCCTCGGGGCGAAATCGGAACATCATTTTGCAGAAATCAAAGGCTCTCATCCCTTGGCTTTCACTCGGTACCCGTAGAGAGGAGCAACCAGGGGGCATCCTGCCCATTACTGTTAACGGGCGATTCGAACACCGTGGCTCTTCCAAAATTTCGCTGCCGCTCCCGAGGTCGCTTTCATTGGGAAAAGAATAGGCTTCGGGGGAACAAGAGAGGGGTGACCTCACGGGTGGTAAGAAGCCGGGTCCTCTGGTAATTTGAAGTACTCCACCTCTTTTTTCAGCGCCATATTATGAAACTGAATTTGCGCGATCCTCGCCTTCATCCCTTCCGGCATCTGGATTCCGGGATTTCTTAAAAGATCCTCCAACACCCTTTCCACGGCGGCCTGCGCGTTACGGATTTTTCCGATTCTGGATTGAAGCATGGCCATGATTCCCGCGATCTTTTCCTGCTCGCTCGCGAGCAAATCCTCTTTTCGAATTCGCACCATGCTTGAAATATCACCTGCAATGATTTGCTCAAAAGTCCGGCGAAACCGGTACAAGGGGCCCGCGATTCTATGAGAAACCATGATGGAATGAATACACAGAATAATGAGGACCACCAGAACTGCCGGCCACAAATTACTGTGGAGATAGAGCACCTTCCCGGCTACCTCACCTTTTTCCGCCGTCCTCAACGCCGGATCGGATAGCTGAAAATAAAGAGGCAGAAAGAGGGCCACTCCCACAGAGAGAACAATGATCACAAAATAAATGGCATTGTACACGAGCAGACGGTACTGCAGAGTCCGATCTACCAAATACCGTCTTCTTCTCAAAGTGTTCATATACACATACTCCCTTGACTTATTTTCTCACTGCCCAGATCAGGATATGGTCTTTTCCTTTCCAAAATACTCTTCTAAAAAAGGCAGAACCTCTGCTTCCAGTCTGAGCGGTTTTTCGAAATAGGGTTTCCCCCTCTCAAGAAGATTTTCAAGGGTTTTTTCCTCCCAGAAAAAGGCGGTCATAAAAACCTGATCATAAAACTTAAAATCTTGCTCGAGAATGTCCGCAAGGTCAAAGCCACTTTCCCGGCCCATTCTCACGTCTATCATGGCCAGGTCGATCTCATCTCCATGTTCACGGAACAAATCCAAACAGCTGGAAATGCCATTGGCCGTAAAGACCTCGTACCCGGCTCGTGACAGAAAGGCTGAAATAATGTCGAGCACCGCCCGATCATCATCCACCACCACGATGCTTCGCTTTGCCATTCCCCTCTCCCTTGGAATGGGTGTTGTTGACCCGTTGACCCCTATGGGGCAACAGGAACCCCTGGGGCAAGTTATTAATAATGTTAGCTTTTCTTATTTGTTATTTCAACAAGTATTTTGCTCGCAGCCACTCTCCTTTAGGCCCTTCTCCGCCGGTGATATGTCTGGATCTCGACGTTCAAGGAATGGAGGATAATGGCGAGGCTCTGCCGGGATTCGCTCTTCAAAATGGGAGATGCCGGGAACAGAGGGGATTCTTCAGA
>JARRRH010000251.1:0-5619 GCA_037380925.1 Deltaproteobacteria bacterium
GTTCCTAAGATTTATCCGCCTCAAGCGGGTTTTCCCGCCTGAGGCGGATTCCGTTCCTCCGCGAAACCTTGTCGGATTGAGACCAAGTTTACGTCTGGCTTGCAATCATGGCCAATATCTGCTGATCGGTGGAACCGGAAAGGCGGATTGCGCCGCTGAGGCAGGATGAGGAGCACAATCCACAGCCTTTACATTCCGCCGGATTGATCCTGGCAACCATTCTCGTCAATCGATCAGGTGTCTGGACCTCAGCCCAATCCACGGCGCCAAACGGGCACACCTTCACGCACCGGCCACATGCAGAGCACCGGGCGGGGTTTACTTCCGATATAAACGCCTCGCTTACGACTTGTCCTTGGGCCATGGGGATGGCCGCCTTGGCCGCTGCTGCAAGGGCCTGGCTGATGCTCTCGGTGATCTCAGCCGGGTAGCGGGCAGAGCCCGCAACGAAGATGCCGTCGGCAGGAAATTCAACGGGCCGCAGCTTCTGGTGTGCTTCCAGGAAGAACCCGTCCATACCAAGCGGAATCTTCATCATCCTGGACAAAGCGGCGTTGTCTTTGGCAGGCACCAGTGGCGTGGTCAGCAGCACCAGGTCTGCATCCAGTTCAATTTCCTTGCCCATGAGCATGTGGTAAACCTTGACCTTTTCTGCTCTGTTGCCGACGCCTTCTACCCGGGGAGGCTCAGCCTTTTTGTAGCGGATAAACTTCACACCCTTTTCAAGAGCTTTTCTGTAATAATCCTCATAGAGTTTACCTACTGCCATCACATCTCTCTGCAGAATCGTGACCTCTCCTCGAGGGTTGGCTTCCTTCAGGAGAATGGCGTTTTTCAAAGCCACGATGCAGCAGAACCTGCCGCAGTATGATCTTTCTTCATTCCTTGCCCCGACGCAGTTGATCATGACCACATGGTTGAAGCCGTCATACCGACCTGGTCGTTCTTCGAAATCGAGCTGAGTCATGACATTCTCAAAGCGGCCATATCCGAAAGTTTTTTCCGGTTTATGGGCCTGCGCACCCACAGCAACGATGACCGTGCCCACGTTCAAATCCCGGGATCCGCCGTTTTCTCTGATTAAGGCCTTGAAGTTCCCCACAAAACCTTTCAGATCGGTAAGTTCCGTATTAAGATGGGTCCGGATGTTTTCGTGCTTAAGGACATCGTTGATCAGAGGACCCAGAAGCTCAGAGGAGGTCTGATGGGTGGGAAAGACCCTCTTTACAAACCTGAGCAAACCGCCAAGTGCCTCTTCTTTTTCTACAAGCTCGACTCGGTATCCCTGGTTGGCCAGCGCCAGAGCCGCGGACAAGCCGGCCACTCCTCCCCCAAGCACCAGCGTTGACAGGGTCACCTCCGTAGCGAGATCCTCATAGGGTTCGAGCAGGATCGCCTTGGCAACGCCCATGCGAACAAGGTCCTTGGCCTTTAAGGTGGCTTCCTCTGTTTTGTCCATATGGACCCAGGAACAGTGCTCTCTGAGGTTGACAAACTCGAAGAGATATTTGTTGAGACCCGCCATCTCACAGTTCTTTCTGAAAAGCGGTTCATGGGTGCGGGGAGTGCAGGATGCTACAACCACCCTGTTCAGGCGGAGTTCCTTGATCTTGTTCCGAATCGAAGACAGGCCGTCCTCGGAACAGGTGTAAAGGTTGTCCTCGGCATGCTCCACGCAAGGCAATGTCCTTGCATACTCGACAACCGCGGGAACATTCACAACGCCGCCAATGTTGGTTCCGCAGTGGCAAACAAAAACGCCGACTCTCAGTGCATCTGACATGGCTTTATCCTTTCTGATCAGCTCGAAGACAAGATTTCGGCAACCTTCGAGGCTGCGGCGGAAGCTCTCACCACGGAGTCGGGAACGTCCATGGGAGACTGGCAGAATCCGCAGGCAAAAACACCTTCCCGGGTTGTCGCAAAGGGATTGAGGGAATCGCCGGAGGAAGAGACGAATCCGAAATCATCCAGTCTCACGCCTATCTTCCCTGCAATGTCTAAGTTGTCCTCTGAAGGCGTGAGGGCCTGGGACAGGACGACCATATCGAACTCCCTTGATTTGAGCTGCCGCGTGGTCGTGTCTTCAAAGTGAATCACAGGGTTCCTGTTATCTTCGTTCTCCGTGATCCGACCCGGTCGTGCCCGGATGTACTCCACCGCGTACTCGTGTTTCGCCCGCTGAATGTATTCTTGAAAACCCTTTCCCACGGCCCGCATATCCATAAAGAATATGGTTGAAGAGAGGTTGGGATAGTGCTCGTGGGCCAAGATGGCTTCCTTGGTAGCATGCATGCAGCATACGGCCGAGCAATATCTCTTATGCCGAACATCCCTGGACCCCACGCACTGAATGAAGGCCAGGGTCTTTGGTTCTTTCGCGTCAGAGGGTCTCTTCAAATGGCCTTGGGAGGGACCCGAGGCACAGATCATCCTCTCAAACTGCATGGCCGTCAGAACGTTCTTGATTTCCCCCCAACCGTATTCGGTTAAGGGGGAAACATCGTAAAGATCAAATCCCGTGGCCACGATGATGGCCCCCACCTCCAGAGTCAGTTCCTGATCCTTTTGCTCATAATTTATGGCTTTGGCCTTGCATGTTTTCTCGCAGATTCCACATTTCTTCCGCTGAAAGACCCTGCAGTGCTCGGGATCGATGACGTATGTGGAAGGGACGGCCTGAGGGAAGTATTTGTAGATCGCCTTCCTCTGTCCCAGACCGGCATTGAATTCATCCTCCACCTTTGTGGGGCACTTTTCAGCACACTCGCCGCAACCCACACACTTATCTTCCTCCACGAACCTGGCCTTTTTGAGGATTCTAGCCTTGAAGTTGCCCGTATCACCCTCAACGCCCACCACTTCGGAATAGGTCAGAAGGGTTACGTTCTCATGATTTGCGCACTCAATCATCTTGGGCGCGAGGATGCACATGGCACAGTCATTGGTCGGAAAGGTCTTGTCGAGTTGCGCCATGCGGCCACCGATGCTCGGTTTCTTTTCAACCAGATAAACCCTTTTGCCCATATTGGCGAGATCAATAGCCGACTGGATGCCTGCAATGCCGCCACCCAGGACAAGCACAGAGTTATGATTCATTTCAGCCGTCTCCTGTTCATCTTCCCTCCGGTTCTCTTACTTCTAAGGGTCTCAGAAGGGCTCAGGCCGTTGTGTCACCGCCCAAAAGACCCCAGATGCCTGTTGCGAAACGGGATGCGGATCGCGGAGTTTGCAACTGCCAAACCTGGTTTTGGAGAGCATCCCGGCAAATATTCCATTCACCCGCGGCTGGGCGAGGATTTTTTAGAAGCCTTCTTGATCCCTGCCAGAATTGCTACTTATATCAGTCCTGATATAAGTAGCATCCAATTGTTGAGATCTTTTGCCGTTCTGTCAAGAAAAAAATATAGCCCTTTTTGGGGTAATTCAAGGCCTAAGATCATGAAATTTATATCTAATTTCGTTCACCATGGTGAACAACGTGCCGAAATTCTGGAGATTTCTAGGAATACGCCGGGTGAAAAAAACCGACATCCCTGGGACTCATGCTTGGAGGGCCCTATCCTGTGAAAGGGGTCAGAAGCAGCCTGCTGTGAGATTTATGAATGGGCGAGGGTGCGCAGCTCATTGACTTTCCAGGAGAATTCGTGTAAAATATTATTTTTAAAAAGGGGTCGTGAAGGGCGGCTCGGTCATTATTGCCCATTTCGGGGTGTTCAAAAACATGCGAGTGGGTAGATTTTAAGGCGGGAGCGCTACATGACGCATTACTCGGTCCGGAAGAAGGAAGAAATCAAAGCAGTCATTGATTTTGTGGTCGCTGCTGAAAGAAAAATCGCGATTCAGATCGAGGGGGATGACACGGTTTACATGTCGAGGATCGTGGTCGCCAACTATGTCAAGGAGATTTCGGAAAAAGGCCAAAGGGCGGAGCTCACCGTAGAAAGGCTGGAGCCCGAGAGCGGTAATGCCATGCTACAGAAGAATTCCGCAGCCGTTGTGAGGTTTTCGCTCAGAGAAAAGTCCTGTGAGTTCGAAACGCAATATATCGGTTTAGCGGATTCCCATTTTTCTCGGGTCATTCTGAGTTACCCTGAGGCCATCAGGGTCACTGAAAGACGGGAACATGAACGAGACACCCATGATATGCCGGAGTTTGTGAGCGCCGCATTTACTCTGGGAAGAGAGGGCAAAACCTATGAGCTCGAGGTTGTGGATTACTCGGCAAACGGGGTGGGACTCCTGGTAACTGAAAAGGATTTCGATATTCTCAGGAAAATAGAAGTGGGAGACAAGCTGAAAAACCTGGTTTTATACGCCAAGTGGACCACCGCCATGGTAGACGGCACTGTGGCACACAAGACAAAGGTGAAAGGCGGAAAAACCTATATTGTGGGCGTCCATCTGAAAGAAGTCCTAGAAACCATGAGAGCCGTCTAACTCCTGCACATGACCCGGCACCACGGTTGGTGTGGTTTCAACCATTCCCTTAAAGTGTATTAAGGTTTTTGGAAGCACAAATTCAGGGATTTCCTGATTGACATTTAAAAGCAAAAAGAATTTTGATAAAATTTTGTCAATATTGCCTCCACCTCTCTTCACCGTGGGTTTGGGAGGTCACCCCATGGAGAAGGTCCTCAAAATGTGCCCAGCCAGGTCCTAAAAGGACCTGTGGCGGATCGAATAGGATGTCTTAAGCTTTCCTCAGACGTTCAAAGCGGTAGATAGGAGGCTAAAATGGGCGTGTGCTTCCAGCAAGACCGTCGTATTGTGACCGAGAGGCGTTCCGGTAAGGACCGCAGAGGATTCATGAAGCTCCGATTCAATGGCATGGATAGGCGTTCTTACGGCGAACGGAGGAGCGGATACGAAAGGAGGAGATGGGTCCGCCTATTCCTGAGAATCGGGTCCGCACCGCGTTGCCCCTTAATTGAAGAACACATTGCACACCAAGCGGGCTTTGGCCAAAAGTAGTTTATTCCTAGAGGATCACGGAGCAGGGCTTTTTGGGCTCTGCTACGTAGAAAAGGGCAAAAACAGCAGAAAACAAGCATTCAAGACTGTGGATAAAATGTTCAACAAGTTTTAATATTCTGCTAAGTGTAAGAGCTTGCTGGCAAATTTTATCTAAAAATTCACAGGTATTATGCTACCTTAGCCGAATCCTGAATTATCCATTGCTCCTGGTGGCTTAGGGCGTTTGAAAAACAGCCAGCGCGGGGTCCATTTTTGGGTCTGGTTCTTCTTACTCGCTTTTGACAGAACCCCAGAAATTTGTAAAAAGGGGCTTATTTTGCGGAAAAAGGCTGTCTTTTGTTTTGTCTGTGATCACCAAAGACATTCTACCGGGTTTCAATGACAATGGGGGAAGACGGTCCGGCTATGTTCGGCGGACTTTTTCTTACTCGGCCCATATTCCTGAGAGGCGGGACGGTATGGACAGGAGAAGCGGGCGTGACCGAAGAAAACCCATTGCTTTAACCGGGAATGTCAATGCAAAGGTCAAGGGAGAGAGAAGGGTCGCCCTGCGCTAGTTATTCCAGCCCTTAGCCCCTCGCTTTCTTCCTAACGCGCCACCCATCTGCCGCAAATCCTTCCCCATCCGCGCTGTGAGAAATC
>JARRRH010000252.1:0-3038 GCA_037380925.1 Deltaproteobacteria bacterium
TTTTTGGCTGGAAGTGATAGCGCCCCTTGTTTTCGTTGAGAAGGATACAAACCCTCTCAACATCGGCAAACACTCTCAGAAGAGTGTTGGCAATTTGCTCCATCATCTCACCGAGGTTCCGAATGGAATTTATGTCATTTCCAGCCTGATAAATGGTTTCAAGATTCTTGATGAGCTTTGCTGTATTGGGGTGCCCTTTTTTCAACTGAGACTTGGGTCTGGAGACCACTGCTTCTAACTGAGTGTTGAGCTGATTAAGGGGCACCTTCCAAGTGATAAACGGGGCATGTTCCTGCCAGCGGAAGATTGCGGGGAGATCTTCGTCGATGATCTTGAGGGTGGTATCGCCAAGCTTTACCATATCGCCCGGAACCAGTTCCTGACGCATGACCCGCTCGGTGTTGATGAAAGAACCATTCGCACTCTCCCTGTCAATGAATACAAACGATTTTCCGTCACGAATGATTTCAGCCTGAATCCTGGACAGCTTAGGGTCCCCAATGACAATATCGCACCTGGAGTCACGGCCGATGACCGAGCGGTCACCTGCAAGCTCCCAAAAGAAGCCTTTTGGCTGCCCTTCAATGCAGAGGAGCTTCATGGCATTTCCTGATGCGAGCCCGGGAGGGAGTGGTCCATCACCGTTTTTCACACTTGTGTCTTTCTTGTCTTTGTGCAACACGGACATTTTCTCTTCTACTCGTTTTATGCTCTTTATCAATCCCAAAGCTTCCCCCGCGAGAATGTTCAAAGCGACAATATCAGCAGTAATCGGAAAAATGCCTATAAGGCAGATCTTGCACTACTGCAGAGACACTTGATTTCCACCGTTTCTCTTTGCATTATATTGCGCTGTGTCAGCTTTCTTGAAGAGACTGCCAATTGATTGAATCGTCCCATCAAGGGTCGAAACCCCAAGGCTGATGGTCACGGAAATTTTCTTCCGCTCATAGAGAAAGTCATGTTTTTCAATCCTGGAGCGTATTCGCTCAGCAATGATATAAGCATTTGAAAGGGACGTGTTCCAAAGAATTGCCATGAATTCATCCCCACCGAACCGTCCCAGAAAATCATGGTCTCTAATGGTGCCCTGTGCCACTTTTGCTGTCTCCTTGAGCAGCAAATCCCCGGCACCGTGACCGAATCGGTCATTGACGGACTTGAAATCATCCAGATCGAAAATGATTATAGATAGGGGCAACTTAGCTGCTTTGGCCTTGTAACACTCCTCCTCCAATGCGGCCATAATAGAGTGCCTGTTAGGGATGCCAGTCAGATCGTCAAGGGTGGCGAGATTCAGCATATCCTCATGAAAAACTTGGTCTATCTTTCCTGCCGCTATGAACTTGAAAATCATATTCCCGAGCTTCAAGAAGTCTCCGTTTTTTATTGCGAGAGCTTTCCCCGGTATTACCTTTCGATCGTTCAGGTACGTCCCATTGGTGGAACCGCAGTCCTTGATATAGTAGCGCCCCTTCTCGCTTTTGAATATCTCTGCGTGAGACCTGGACAAGGATCTGTCAATAATCGAAATGTCACACTCGGAAGCTCTCCCGATAACTTGGTTTTTGGAGTTTAGAGGAAACCTTTTCCCCAGCGGTTTGCCAAGAATGATAACCAGGGATGGCTTGGATTTTCTGGCTTTTTCCAGCTTCATTTTTAGCGTCGGGCTCTCTCTTACCAAAGTTTCATTTTCAATGGCTTCATCAATACCTGAACTCATATGAGACCTCTTTCTTCTTATCCATTCGGCTTCCGGTTCGGGTTCTGAGCTCTCCGAGGCTCCATTTCCTGAATCCTCGTTTGCAGGGCGATAGCAAACTTGTGCGCCCAGGTTGTTGAGCTTTCTTACAAGTAGTATCCCGGTTTCCAGTGAGATATTGCTAATGAGAACACGTGGCGCTTTTCCAAGGGCCGTGATCAGGGATTCCTTTGAGGCATTGCTGATGAAAGGTGATAGAAAAGCCGTAATCTTTCGCTCAACATCTTGTCCGGGGACTTCTTCAAGAATTATGACGCCTGTCTCTGCTGCACTCATTTTGCACTCGTAGTCGCTTCAGGGGATCGCTCAACATGGAACAAAACGTGACATCAACTCCCATTCTCATAAGCTTATATGGGCACAAAGCCCACATGGCGTTTTTATGCCGGTTATGAAGCTAGCAAGGTTTATGCCAGGATTGCATTTGGCATAACCACTTATAATTTCATGAAAATATAGCAACAGGCCACAGGCATAGTAGCCTGTCTGTCAATTTTTGGACGGGAAGTTTCAAAATTTGTCACTATTGGTGCGAAACTGCGTGAAGCATAATTCCCTAATATTCTTGACGAAAGGAGACTTTGATGGGATAATAAATTTTTCTTCAAAAGACATTCCCGCTTCAGCAGCAAGATGTGGGGTCAAACGATTTCGTCAGATCCCGCTCTGCCCCAATTTCAAAGAAAAGCTCTTTAACTCGTTTTAGACCTACCAAGAGTCACTCGTTCGCCTTTGGGCTGGAATTTCTCTATGGAGGCAGTCTTTATGACCAAAGATACAAGTGGAACCAATAAACACAAGGTGCTGAAATACCAGAAGGGCGAACAGATTATCAAGCAAGGGGACTATGGGCTTTCCATTTACAAGATTGTTAGCGGCAAGGTGCGCGTTTTCAGGGAATCAAAGGGGACGGAGATCCCCCTTGCAACTCTCGATGTTGGAGAGATCATTGGGGAGATGGTGTTTCTGAAAAGGAAGGTGGAAGTTCGCTCAGCCTCTGCAAGGGCTGTGGAGGATACTGAGTTAGAGGTGTGGCATCCTCGCGACCTTCTCAAGAAATACGAGCAGATGCCTATCGCACTCAAGATTATACTCGACCAGACACTTGGCCGACTTCAGCGGATGAATAAATTCATGGATAAACTGGCAGCAAAAGCTCCGAAAGCTAAGAAGAATTCGAAAGATAAAAGGCACCCCTTAAACTCCAGGAGGAGATTTTACCGGAAAAGGATTGATCTGGAATGCAAATATGATCCTTCTAACCGGCCCAAAGGCT